>JAAZKI010000308.1 GCA_012799905.1 Lentisphaerota bacterium
CCTGGACGGGAATCGGCGCGTGTGCAATGTCTATGGCGAGACCGATGGCGTCAAGTACCGGCGCGAAGTCTCAGCCGCGGCCGACGGTTCGGAAGTGGAACTGGCGTTTATGGCGCATTGCCCGGCCTATCAGGATCATTTGACGGGCAGCTCCCTCCGGTATCAGCTGCGCCTGCCGCTGGCCCCGTTTGAGGGCTGCACCTACACTGCCTTGTATGGCCGTTCCAGCAAGTTGAACGAAGTCTCGGGGACGATTACCGCCTCGTCCGGCCGGATTGCTAACGCGCCCATCCGTCAGATTGCGTTTTCCGGGCAGGGTCGCCAGCTGGTCATTGATTGCAATCCCAAAGGCGTCAACGCCCACGGCGATTACCCGCCGAATGCCGTTGTCGGAGTTTGGGATTTGATCGTCGAGAGCGACTGCCTCGTTCTCTCCCGGCCCTACACGCCGTTGTTCTTCGGGGGGATGCTGGCCGGGCACCTGGTTTTCTACGAAGGCACGCACGAGGATTTCACCCGTCGCCACGCTACTGACTCATACCGCTATTTCTCTGAGATGCTGCCGGATCGTCAATTCGTGTTCGGCGCACGGAAATTCGGGAAGCAGTACACCGATGCCGGCGTCAACGCCTTTTCTCCGGAAAAGGGCTTTGGCTGGCTGGCGACCGATGGGTTGCGAGTGAGCACGCACCGACCCCAGGGCGCTCTGTATTCCGCAGTTTGCGGCAATGGCGAGGCGTCGTTCCGGATGACTGGCCTGCGTTCCGGCGTCCACATCATCACCATTGTCACCGGCGTTGGACTGGAAGGCGCTGGGCCGTTTTCAGTCAGCTGCAATGGGCGCGTGGTAGCGTCGGACTTGTCGATTGCGCCATTGATGGTGCAGACCTTGTCCTTTCCGGTCTGGCTTGAAAGCGGCGAGGCGCTGTTCACTTTTACCGGCAACTGGGCGATTTCCACGCTCAATGACCAGCTGTTGCAGACCAGCTATGAGGACTATTCCTTCCGTCGCGGCTTCTGGCGTCATACCGGCTTGCCCGAGCCCTCGGTGATGTTCTCCAGCGCGTCCTACGCCAAGGCGCCGGAATTCACGGTCAGTGTGTCGAAATATCCCTTGCCGGAGCCGGGTCAGGAAACGGCCGCGCCATTGAAGTCCTGGGATTTGCCGACCTCGCATGCCGTGTTCAAACCGGGCGAAGACTGGCGTGGGCGGGCTAACATCGGCAGCCTCGGCCCCAGTAACAATGGCACTTTTTCCGAATTCAACACCCCGGAACTGATCGCAAGACGAATCCAGGAATTGAAGGCGGACAATCTTAACGTCATCCTGACCAATGGCATGCTTTCCCGCCATACCTACCCGACGCACTTGCAACGAGCCGAAAAGAACCTGGCCGACTTTGTCCGAGCCGGACATCCCCACGGCATCAAATTCGTTGACCACCAAGACCATTCGCTGCTGTGGGACATGGAATCCGGCTTCCGCGTCCTGGTCGCTAATATGCCGTATCTGCAACAGACGATTGACGGACAGCTGACCGCGCGCGGCTTCTGCCCATCCAACTCGCAGTATTTCGCCATCTTTGCTGACCGAATTGCTGCCCATGTGCAGGCCACCGGCATTGACGGCATTATGATTGACGAAGTGAGCTTCCATGGCCTGAAATTCTGCGGCTGCGCTGATTGCCGCCAGGCGTTCACGGCCGAGTCAGGCTGGCACCTGCCGGCGGACGAGTGCAGCCCTGACCTCTTCAACAAGGAATCAGCCTTGTGGCGAGCCTGGCTGCGCTGGCGGCAGAAGCGCCTCGGCGACTTCTGGTATCGTTTGAAGGAGCGCATCCGGACGTTTAAGCCTGACTTTGTCATCATGGGCTATTCGACGCATTACGGGATGACGTCGACATACGGGTCGCTGACGCAGGGCAGCGCGTTGGAGCAGTCGACGCGCGGCTGGGATTTTGTCGGCACCGAGATTATGACTCGCAACATTTACGCCAATTATCGCTCGGTGATGACCCTGCGCCAGGCCAAGGGTCAGTTCCAGCATTCCGCCGGCCTGCCGGTGTACGGGCTGGTCTATACGTCGGGGTTCAACTGGGATTTGATGTATTTTGGCTGGGCTTTGAACAATATGCTGGGCCAGACCACCTGGGAGATGACCGGCCGCTACTGTCCGCCGGACAAGAGCAACTACCGGCTCTTCACCGTCAATAACGGCAACATGGCGATGCGCGAGGCTGAGCCGGTGACCGGCGTGGCCATGCTGTTTTCGAACCAAAGCCGCGATTGGCCGCGCGGCGTAGCGTATCCGCCGGATGTCCTGGGAATGTCGCAGCTGCTCAATTTGAAGCACATCCCGCATGTGTTCATCAATGAGACTGGCTTGAAACAAGATATCCTGAAGAAATATAAGGTACTGTTCGTCTGCAACGCCATGTCTTTGTCAGACGCGAACCTGGCAGTGATCCGCGAGTTTGCGCGCCAGGGCGGCACGGTTTATTTATCCAACCGAGTGGGAGCCTCCAATGAAAATGGCGATTTGCGTTCTTCCTGGCCTTTTGCGGATTTGTTCCCCTTGGAGCGCATAGACAAGCCGTCGCCGGCCGTCAAGATGTATGCCGGGCCGACTTTTGCGGAGGCTCTGGAGTTGGCCAAGCCGATTTCCGGAGTAATCTGCCGCGCTACGGCGGAAATTGCCGCGCCAGTACGGGTGTTGTGGGAATACGAAGGCCCTTCCGGCACGCGTTTTCCGGCCGTGTTGGAAGTGCCGCTGGGCGCTGGCAGGGTGGTCTATAGCCCGCTGCTGCTAGGTGCGCCGGCCAATGCCACGGAAATCGCCGTCGGTCGCGAATTTACTTTTGAACGCCAGCTTGATGCCGAGGAGATCGCCCATCGGGTTCTGGCTGATGTGTTGGGCAAGGAGACTACGCCATGGGTGCCGCTGACAGTGCCCGAGGCCGTTCTGACCAACATCTTCCGTGATCGCGGCGAAACCGTCGTGCATTTTCTGAATGCCGCCGGCAGCCGCATGGAACCTGGGCAGACGGTTTCCGCGTCGCCGCCGGACGAGCCGTTCCCGGCCTTGGAAAAGGATATCCGGTTTGTGATTCGGCTGCCGTCCCTGCAACGGGCATACGCCGTGTCGCCGGACTTTGCCGGCGAAGTCGAACTGAAGACCCGCCAGGTTGAACTGGGCGCTTACGAGGTGGTGCTGCCAGCCGACCGCCTCAAAATATATACGCTGGTGAGAATCCGCTGAGACCGACCCCGGAGGAAGGCGATTTAGTGGATAAGAAATAGGGGCGAGATGAGCTTGGGCTACATACCGCAGAGCTGTCCACCACGTCTGCTATGTCCATTCTAAGTGTTCAATGGTTAAAAAGTAGGTTGTGGACGGGTAGTCCACTCTAAGGTTTTCAGGTGCATGGCATGAAACTGTCGATAGGATATCAGCTGCCGAACGAATCTGTGACGTTTCCCGATTTGGTGATGGATTATCGGGAGAGCATTTCCGAGGTCTACTATGCGTTGCCGGCCGCGGCCAGCGGCCGAGCGCCGCTCGGTTTTGCGGACGGGTGGACGGTGGAGGATGCGCGCGACACGCTGGCGGCAGACCTGGAAGACATTGCCGGGATGGGAGTCGGTCTGGTGCTTCTCCTGAACGCTTCCTGCTACGGCGGCCAAGCCATGTCCTATGCTTTGCAGGACGAGGTGCGCAAAAGCATGGAACTCGCTGGCCGAATCGGCGGACTGATAGCCGTGACTACGACGTCGCTGTACATCGCGAGGTGCATCAAGCGGGATTTCCCGGAGGTGCCGGTTCGAGCCTCGGTCAACATGCGGATCGGCTCCATCGCCGCGATGGAGCAGCTGGCCGATTGCTTTGACGGCTATTATATGAAGCGGGAGTTGAATCGTTCGCCAAAGGCGATCGCCAAGCTCAAAGCCTGGTGTGACGAGCATGGCAAGACTCTGCACTTGCTGGCTAACAGCGGCTGCCTCCACGACTGCGCGTTCCAGACTTTCCACGACAACTTGGTCGCACACGAGGTGGAAGCCGCGTCCACGCCCGGGCCGGGTGTCCGCTATGGCGCCCCGTGCTGGGAATACCTGGAGCCGCCGGAGCAACATTGGCGGGTGTTGACGAATTGCTGGATTCGGCCGGAAGACCTGCATCATTACGAACCTTGGTTCGATACCGCGAAACTGGCTACC
>JAAZKI010000379.1 GCA_012799905.1 Lentisphaerota bacterium
ACTTTGCGTTTCGGGTCGTTCCAGACCACTTTGCATTTTTCGCGGATGTACTTGATGCCCATCTTGGCTTCATAGCATCTGCCGTCGCCAAGAAGCTGCAAGCAGAGGGTGCCGGCGCCCTGGAGGTAATCCGACCCTGAGCCTGGGGACGCATAGCCGAACTTGTTGTTGGTCTTGGAGAACGACACGTTGCGCATGAAGTTGATGCCTTTCTCCATCGCTTTCTCCAGGCCATCGACATCGGCGCCGGCCACATAGCCGGCCTTCATCGCCTGGTAGTTCCAGCAAGCGACTGACAAGTCCCAGCGAGCGCCCTTCTTGTAATTGTAGTCATAGCCGCCGCTGGTCTGCTGGCCATCGACAAGAATCTGCAATGCTTTTTCCATGGCCGGTTTGAGGGACGGCACCTTGGTCAGACCGTATGCTTCGGACAAGGCATAGGCCACAATGCCGTTGCCATACGCTTCCGGATTCTTCGTCTTCAGGTTGTCCATGTACTCAGTCAGGTACTGCATGGCCCGCTGGACGGTTTCGCCGAATTCTTCGGACAGGGGCGTTTCGCCGTGCGCCAGGAAGGTCAGCAGAGCCAGCCCGGCCATAGCATGCTGCTGGGACGGCGCCCAGGAGCCATTCGGATTCTGGGTTTTCTTAAGCCAACGCAGGGCGCGCAGCACAGCGGCTTCGGTTACTTCGTTGCCGCCGAATTTCTGCATGGTCTTTTTACGGCCTTCGTTGGTGCGGCCGCCATACAGGGACGACAGCTTCAGCGGCGAGTCATTAGCGCGGATGTCGAGCACGTCAGAGAAGTCGAGGCCGTCATCGGTTGAGGCGGCAGCCGCCACGGCGCTGAAGTCGGCCACGGAGGCGACGTCAATGGCGTCATCGACGAACACGGTCGGCTTCTCCACGGTCGGAACCAGGTCTTGGGCGATGGTCTCAAGCGTTTCCAACTCTTCGAGCATCTTGGTGTCAAGTTCCTTGACTTCCATTTCTTTCATTTCCAGTTCGACGACTTGCGCGGGTCGACTGGCTTCAGCGTCATAGAAGACGACCAGGCACACCATCATGACGATGTGCGCGAGCAGGGAGATGATGGGCCCCATCAGGCTTTCCACCATTTTCCGGTGCTGGTATTCGGCCAGGATGGCCTCGGTGTCGGGAAATTCTTGCGGCACTTGTTGTTGCAGTAGTTCGTCTTGGTGTTGTTCAGTCATAGCCGGTCCTCCTTGTGGGTCGTTGTGGCTTTAAATTGAAGCCTGTGCGCAGTAGTGGAAGTGTGGACGGCAAACGAAAAAGTATGTTTGTGAAATAGGAATATGGAACGGGCGGCAAGGACTGCCGCCAGGCCTCTTATTTGAGGGTGACGACGTTGAGATTGTTGAGGTTGGCAGCGCTGCAAAGATCAAGGGCGGTCACCAGGTCTTCGGCTCGGGCCGACAAGTTGACCTTGACCAAGACGGTGATGTCCGGGTCGTTTTTACCGAGGCGCACCAAGGTGTTAGCGATTTCTTGGATCGGCAGACGCATACCGCGGACGCTCAGGTAGCCGGGATGGACTTCGATTTCCATCATCTGCGGTTTGTTTTCGGAGGCCTTGGCCACGCCGGGCGCCGGGAGATTGACGGCGAGGTGGGCTTCCGTGACTTCCTCGCGGGCGGTGACAATAAAATAGATCAGCAGCAGAAAGACGATGTCGATCATTGATGACATCGGCACATTCAGCTGTTCTGGTGGTTTTCGTCTCATGCTTGCCTATTCTCCGGGGGGATGAAAGGAATGAGGATGGTCGGCGGTCAGCCGCCGGTGGCTTCCGCGATCAGGCGGACGCGGTACAGCCCGGTGGAGGCAGCCGCCTGCATAACGCGGTCAATATGGCGGAATTGAGTCTCATAGTCGCAACGGATGAGGACAGGAATTGCGCTGCCGGCTTGGGTTCGCATGGCCAACAGCAGCTGCTGCAACTGGGAGATGGACATAGGCTGGAGGGCGACATTGATCTTACCATCCTTATTCAGGTTGATAGTCACCGATCGCGGGTCGACTGCATCGATCGCGGGTGCGTTCTTGGCTTGGGCGAGGGTGATGCTTTCATCAACCACGTCCTTGTCCACCTGGGCGGTGACGACAAAGAAGATGATGAGAAGGAAGACGATGTCAATCATGGACGTGATCGGCGTCTCCAGGGTGTCATCACTGCGTTCTCTCATAGCGTATTGTCCTGAGGTTGGATTTCGGGCTCTGGCCGCCTGGCGAGGCGGCGCGAGGCTGGAATCCCTGGCGGGAGGGTGATATTATTCTTCGACTTCGGCGTTGCGGAGCACCTTGATCAGGTCAAGGACGGTCGCTTCTGTTTCCAGGAGGATGCGGGTGGCGAGGTTTTTATAGTAGGTGAAGAAGAGGAGGGCGGGCACAGCGATGATCAGGCCGACGCACGTCGTCCAGAGCGCGGTGGAAATGGACTGCGCCAGGAGCTTGGCTTTGGCGGCGCCAGTGGCTCTGGCTAGGCCGGAGAAGGCGGCGACCATACCGGCGACTGTGCCCATCAGCCCGAGCATTGGCGCAATCTGGCCGCAGATGTTGAGCATGTTGACGCGCTGCATCAGCTTTTCGGTCTCTAAGTCCGTGCTGGAGGAAACCGCCTGCTGCACCACCTCATAGCCGTCATTGATGTTCTCAAAGGCAGTGCGCAGGATATTGGACAGCGGGCCGGGATTGGTGTCGCAGGTGGCGTAGGCAGCGCCTAAGTCGCCTTGGGAGAGTGAGTCGCGGACGCCGTTAACGAGGTTGGGCGGGATGAATTTTTCATGCTTGACTTTGATAAAGGCGTCGATAATCAGCCAGAGCGTGGCGAAAGAGGTAGCGAATAGCCCAATCCAAATCAGTAGGTTGACGATGCTGTCACCGTAGAGGATATCCCATAGCGACACGCCGTCGGACACTGCCTCAGCAGCATCCGGGGCGGCTTCCTGGGCGAAGAGGGCGCCGCCGCAGATAATGGCGAGGCCGACGAGTTTCAGCATGCGCGATTGATTTTTCAGCATCGTGACATCTCCTGAACCGATTTGCATGGGAACAATTTGTGAAAAAATGAATGTTATATGGTTAGTTTAGGGTTACTTTAACAGTGCAAGACGCAAATGTCAATCTAGGGCTTCGATTTTGCCTACACGCGGGTCTTTCAACTCCTTCATGATGGCGACGGCTTGTCTTTTCGCTTCGGCGCGTTCTTTGGGGGCTTTTTTGTTATCGAAGACGAGGAGTGTCTTGAGATATTCCAGCACGGCTTGTTTTTTCTGGCCTTGTGCGAGGTAGAGTTGTCCCCTCATATTGAAAGCGAAGGCGGCGTCCTTGTCTCGCCTGCTGGTAATCATGCGGTTAAGGATTTCCTCTGTCTTGTCGTATTGTTTATCTTCGATCATGAGCAGGAGTTGGGCGCGATAGAGCATATCGGTGTTGGCGCCGGCAAAGGCATTGGCTCTGCTGAGGAGTTTTTTCGCTTCGTCGATTTGCTTGAGGGCGATTCGGGCTTCACATTCGACGCTGATCAGGTAGTCGCCCCAGCCGAGGAATTTATAGGCTTCGAAAAGTGCTGGGGCATTTTTGACCACCTCTTGGTACTTTTCCTGTTCCATCAGTTGGTCGAGTTGGTCGAGTTCGCGCGGCCTTGGCGTGGTGACGTACCTGTAGGCGTTGCGTTTGAACGGCACTTTCAAGCGGCCATCAATATGCAGGACAATGTCGCCCTGGGCGTTGCTGACCTCGATCTTTTGACCTTTCTGGCGGCTGCCGTCAGTCTTGTAAACATAGCAGTCGCGGCTTTGGGCCCAGAGTGCCGTCGGCAGCAACAGCCCGGCCAGAATGGCTGCAGTGAGCAATTTTTTCATGGTGTCGTCATCCTTGGCTTATAGTTGGGAATAGTCATCGTGGTCGACACAGCGGGGACTGTCATCGGGCCAGCTTGTTAAGTTCAGCGGTAAATTTGCCGTTGGGGAAATCTTTTTTGTATTTGTCGAGCAAGACTTTGATGTCATCCTGCTCATTATTTTCGGCTAGGAGGCGTGCGTAGCCGATGATGGAGCGTTCGACATATTCGCGGTTAGCCTCGGCGGAGGTGTCGCCGAACATGGCGACCAGGTGGAAGCGGGCGATGGCCTGCTGTTTTTTGGTTGGGTCGTTCGATTTAGCCAGAATTTCGCCGAGTTCGCAGAGGGCTCGGTTGGATATCGTCTGATTATCGGCATATTGGAGGATTTCTTGCAGTGCTTCGATAGCGCCGTCGTAGTCAGGCGGGGTATTTTTGGCTTTAGCTTGGGCCTGGAGGAATTTGGCGTCATAGAAGTAGGCGGTTCTGGGGTTTTCCTTCAGGAGGGTGTCGATATAGTTCAGGGTTTCGGTCAGGCGGTTAAGTTTCAAGGTTGCTTCTGCGGCGCGGACATAGGCGCGGTCTTTGACGCCTCCGGTGACCAATTCTACTTCCGGGTGGTTGGACTGCTTGCCTCGGCTGATGATTTCGCGGCAGGCGGCCAGGGCTGCGTTGGGAATATTAAGTTCGAGGGCAGCGTCGGCAATGTAGCTCAGGTTAGGTACGCTGACCGTATCGGCTTTAGACGACATCAGGTCTTGGAACGATTTGGCAGCGGCTTCACGGTTGCCGCTTTCCATCTGAGCCCGTCCAAGGTTGACGAGCGCCATTTTACTGGCTTCTGAGTCTGGAAAGTCACGTGCGAGCAGTTCGAGGGCTGCTGAGGCTTTGGCATGGTCGCCCATCTCCATGTAGATAGTTCCGAGCCGGGACAGGTTGTCCGGCGCCTTGGTTGATTTTGGATATGCCTTGCGGAAAGCCTCAAAGCCTTGGATGGCCTGCTTCTTCCACTTGTCGAATTCTTCCTGGACCGGCTTCAGGTCTTGGTCAAGCTGGGCGATTTCCGCCTCGGCTTCGGCAATGGCCTGCTTGTCGAGCTCGGCTTCCTTGGCAATGGCGTTTTTCTGGTTGTTGATTTTGGCTTCGGCGATAGCACTCACCTGTGCTTGCGCTTCGCGGGCGCTGGCAGCCGTTTGACGGAGTCCGGCCAGGAGCGGTTCGCGTTCGGCTGCTGGCTTGGCGAGGACGACTGCGGTTTCCTCGGCCAGTTTCCGCCGCCGGGTCGCGGTCAGGATTTTGGCGTTGACCAGTTCTGCATCCTGCTTGACGGCGGTGACGAGCAGTTCAGTGTGCCGAACCTGTCGTGCCAGGTCAGCGCTTTCGCCGGCGAGTTGCTTGAGGGCAGCGCTGTCATCGGCCAGTTTCTTGGTTTTTTCCGGGGTGATGATGGTCGCCTTACGCTGATAGACGTCTTCCATTTTCTGGTGGATTTCAGCCAGTTCGGCGTTGGCGCGTTCGAGTTCCGCCTGGGCCTTTGCCTTGTCAGCGTCTTGGCTGTCATTGACTTTGTCCGTTGCAGCGGCGACGGCGGCTTCCAGTCGTTGCTTATCGGCTTCGACGGTGATGGCTTCTTTTTCGATGGCAGCTGCTGCTTCGCGCTGTTTCGTCACTTCGGCTTTCAGTTGTTGGCTGCGTTTGTCGAGCTCCTTCCAGTCGGCCTGGAGTTCTTGCAGACGCCGGGTGACGGCTTCGACTCTGGCGGCGTCATCATCGCGAGATGTACGCAGGGTTGCCAATCTTTCGTCCATCGACAACAATTCGCCGGCGACGGTGTTTTGTTTTTGTTTTTCCAGGTCAGCGGCGCGTTTTCTGGCTTCTTGCTCGACGGTTTGGAGGTGTATTTGTTTTTCCGCCTCGCTCATGCCGGCGGTGTTGGCCAGTTTTTCTTGGAGTTGTTTGCGTGCCAGGCTGAGGAAGTCGAGGCTGGCTTCGCTGACGAGCAAGTCCATGGCGGCATTTTCATCGGCGACGGCTTCGAATTCCTTGAGCATTTGTTCCAGGGTAGCTTGGCGTCCCGCCTGGGCGTCTTGGATGGCTTTGATCCTGGCTTTGGCTTCGGCTTGCCGGTCTCGGATGCTGTTCAAGGTTGGCCGTATTTTTTCTGCGGTCAGGTCATACGACCAGGGCAGGTAGGCGGCGGCGTCTTCGGCGATGCGCACGGCTGTCTCTGACTTCAGGTTGAAGGTCTTGCTGCCGCCTCCGGCAAAGAGTTGGGCGATATCAAGGAATTGCTGGATAGCGTCCGCCGGCGTCTCGCCAAACATCAGCAGTTCGCCGGCGCGGAATTTAGCTTCCAGGCGGTCATCTTGGTATTGTTGGTCGTTTTCCTCTTCGTAATAGGCCAGGAACGCTTCGGCGCCAAGGGCATTTTCGCCTAGGGAGTGATAAATCCAGCCGAGTTTATAGAGGGCGCGGACGCCTTTGTCAAAAGCGCTGAACACTTCGACCAGGCGTTGGTATTTGGGGATGGCCGCTCGGTATGCATCCAGGGCTTCCTGCTGGATGGCGGCGCGGGTTTTGTCATCTTTGGCTTCAGCGGTGCGTCGAACCAGGTCGCTAGCCAGCTTGTACTGTTGTTCGGCGCAGGCGAAAGCCACGTCCGGCGCTTTTGGGTGGGACGGATCGAGGGTGATGAAGATATCCCAGACGCGCATAGCCCGGGCGAGCAGGTCGTCAGCGACGAGGGGGTTGCTTTCCCTGCGGGCGCGTTCATAGAGGACGCCGCCGAGCCGGTAGGCGCTTTCGGCCGTGCCAGCTTCCTTTGGGCGGACGTCCTGGAGATAGGAGACCAGCGCTTCGGCTTCATCGGGTCGGTCGAGTTGAGCGAGGCAGATTGCCAGTCGCATGATGACTTCCGGGAGTTTTTTGCTCAATCGGGCGGCGCGCACTGCTTCCAAGTAGATTGGCACGACAGCGGCGTAGTTCTTGTTCGAGAACTGGGTTTCCGCTTGTTCGAGTTTGAGGTCGATGGTGGCGGTGTCGCCGCCAACGGTCAACTCGATTTTTTCGTCAAACATCTGTTCGGCGAATTTAGCGCATTCGGCATGAGCTTCCATGGCCTTGCTTCGGAATGGGCTGTCGGGGTATTCTTCAATCAGGGTTTCGTAGTATTTAGCGGCGGCCAGGGTTTGCCTGCGGCCCAGGTTTTTGTTGCCTCCGAGTGTGGTTGCGAAGCCTTGGAGTTGGATGGCCTGGCCCTTGTGGTAGAGGGCTTCTGCGAGCGGTGATTTGCTGCGGTCGGCCTTGCTCATGGTGCCTTCCAGCTCTTCCAGGAAGGCATCGGCCGTATTGATGGTCTTGATAGCTTCCTTGAAATAGGTGATCTTGGCCAGGTCGGCTGGTTTTTTCTGGGACATGGCCTTGGCGGCGGCGTCACGCCCCAGCATGACTTGCACCCGTGCGAGTTGGAGAAACGCTGACGCGCCGACGCCGTCGCGGATATATTGCAGCGACTTCAGCTCATTCATGGTTTTTTGCAACCCTGCGATATTGATGGCCTGGCGCTCGTCCTGTTTTTTCGCTTCCGCGTCAATCATAGCGGTCAGTTTCAGGAAGGTCATCTGGCGTTCGTCAATGCCGCCGCTGTCGCCAAGCTTGCTCAGGATGGCGGCTGCTTCTTTGCCTTTGCCGCTTTCCCTCAGCACCAGGCTGTAGATTTTCACTGCCCGGGTGAATTGCGCGAGCTCATCTTCGTCCGCAGGTGCGGTGGTGACTTTGGCAAAATAGACTTTATAGGCTTTATCGGCTTCGTCGAATTGTTTGCGGGCTGCGGCCACTTCGGCTTTCAGGAGGACGGCGTCAAGAAAGTAATTTGATTTGGCTGTGATCGTCTTGAGGGCGGCGTCGGCATCGGCGCTTTTTCCGATAGTATAGTATACGCGCGCCTTTTCGAGATTGATGGCATCCTTCTGGTCAGGGTATCTTTGCTGCATCTGCTGAATTTGCATTTCAGCGTAGTCGTTCAACTCCAATTCCGCCAGTTTGCGCACGGCGCGGAGATCGGCCTTGAAGGGATCGATGGCGTTTGCGACCATGGCGGCGCCGAGGCTGATGACTATCAGGAGCGTCTTGGCCGCTGCATAAGCGCGGCGGCGGAAGAGGGTATTGGTGCGTGCAATCATCGTGTTTTTCCTGACTTTTAGTTTCGACGGACAAGGCGCGCGTCCGTTAAGATAAAAAACCGCCGACCTGTTTTTTTGAGGAACAGACCGGCGGCGTTTATTGAAAAGACAGGATAGTGTTGGTTATTGGTCGGGGCGAGAGGATTTGAACCTCCGACCTCTGCGTCCCGAACGCAGCGCTCTAGCCAGACTGAGCCACGCCCCGATCATGCCAACGCCGACCTGGCGCGAACCGCCAGAAGTCAGCAAATGGCATATACTATATCCTGTTATTTCACTTCGGCAACCATCTGTTCCGTTTTTTTCCCTCGAAGGCAGTTATAAACAGTTGGTTATTTACGCTGGCAGCGGGCGTCAAGGACGGTCTGCCAGTGGCTTTGCCCGGCATGTTTCAGCCGCCGAGCTTGTCGATCATTTTGACCATGGGGGCGAACATGGCGATAACGATGCCGCCGACGACGACGGCGAGGAAGCAGATCATAAGCGGTTCGATCATGGAGGTAAGTCCTTCGACAGCGCGGTCGACTTCTTCTTCATAGACGCCGGCGACGCGGTTCAGCATGTCGGGCAAGGCGCCGGTCTCCTCGCCGACTTCCACCATACTGCAGAGCATGAGCGGGAAAACGCGTGATTGCTCCAGCGACTTAGTCATGCCTTCGCCTTCCTTCACCGCGTCATGGACATCCTGGATGGCGCGGGAGACCAGCTCGTTGCCTGAGGTATCCTTGACGATTTGCAAAGCCTGGAGCACAGCAACACCGGAGGACATCAGCGTCCCCAGCGTTCGACAAAACCTGGCCGAGGCGTTACGCACGACCAGGCCGTTGAAGGGCGGACATTTTATGGCCAGGGTGTCGAAGGCTAAAGCCCCCGGCTTGGTCTTTAAAATTAATTTGAAGATGATGACAAAGACGGCTAGGCCAATTAGTACAGCTGGGGCGTGGTTGGCCAGGGCGTTGCTGGCGTTGACAACGAATATAGTGATGCCCGGCATCGGTTCGCCGGGGAGCATCTCATCGAACATCTTGGCAAATTTCGGCACGATGAAGACCATCAGGCCTGCGGTGATGCCGCCGGCGATCACCAACACGGAGACCGGGTACATCATGGCTGACTTGACTTTGCCGGCGATGCGCTGCGCCTTCTCCATGAATTCAGCCAGGCGGACGAGGACGACTTCCATGGCGCCGGAGGCCTCGCCGGCGCGCACCATGCTGACGTAAAGTTTGTTGAATGATTTTGGGTGAGCAGCCAGGGCTTCGGAGAAGGTGGCGCCGCCTTCGACCTGGGTGGCCAGGTCGCCTAGCACCTTGTTCAGGGCGGGCTTGTTGCCTTTCGCCTGGCGCTCCAGCGTCCGCAGCGCCCGCACCAGGGGCAGACCGGCTTCCAGCAGGGTGGCGAGCTGGCGGGTGGTGGTGGTGAGGTCTTTGCGGGAGATTTTCGGAGCGCCAAGCCTGAAGCCGGCGCCGGTTTTGGCGCCGCTGGCCTTGCCTGCGCCCTTGGCAGCGGAGGCGCCTTTGTTGAGAACCAGACTGGTCGGAAATAGACCCATCTGCTTCAGTTGCTGGGTCGCTTCCTGTTCATTGTCGGCTTCAACGGCGCCTTTGCGCTCTTTGCCGTTGCTGTCCATTGCGGTATATTGGAATCTTGCCATGGCATTCTCCTTGGGAAGGTGTCGTGAAGCGGCTTGACGCGGGGGGACTGGGATTACTGTTTAGCCTTCAGTTGCATTTCCATTTGAAGGCGCTGGATGACACCCTCCGGGTCCTTAGCCTTGGTGATCAGGTCGCCATAGGCGATTTTGCCGTCGTTGTAGAGTTGCATCAGGTGGGCATCCAGGGTGTTCATGCCGTATTTCGCTCCGGTCTGGATATCGGAGGTGATGCGGAACGTCTTGCCGTCCCGGATTAGGGCGGCGATGGACGGGGTGTTGATCATGATTTCAAAGGCGGCGATACGGCCTTTTTTGTCAATGCGCTTGAGCAGAACCTGGGAGATGACGCAGACGAGGCTGGCGCCGAGCTGGGTGCGGATTTGCGCCTGGGCGGTGGTGGGGAAGGAGTCGACGATACGGTCGATGGTCTCGGCCGCGCCGGTGGTATGCAAAGTGCCGAACACCAGGTGTCCAGTTTCAGCGGCGGTGATGGCGGCGCCGATGGTTTCCAAGTCACGCATTTCACCGACCAGGATGATGTCAGGGTCTTGGCGCAGGGCTCGCCGGATGGCTTCTGCGAAGGATGGCACGTCGTTGTGGACTTCGCGCTGCGTCACTATGCTGCGTTTGTGGGGATGGTAGAATTCGATGGGGTCTTCAATGGTGATGATGTGGTCGGCTCTCTCCCGGTTGATGACGTCAATCATGGAGGCCAGGGTGGTGGATTTGCCGGAGCCGGTCGGGCCGGTCACCAGGACCAGTCCACGCGGCTTGAAGAGGATGTCCTTGGTTGATGGCGGCAGGCCGATCTGCTCCATGGAGAGCAGGCCGTTGGGGATGGTGCGCAAGACCATGCCGATGCTGCCTTTGGCTTTGAAGACGCTGACGCGGAAGCGCGCCTTGTCGCCGAAGGCAAAGCCAAAGTCGACGCCGCCGTCTTGTTGCAGTTTCTGCTGGTTGGCCTCGGAGGTGATGGATTTCATCAGGTATTCGGTGTCTTCCGGGCCGAGCGGTTCGGTGTCGAGCGGGGTCATTTCGCCGTGCATACGGAGGACAGGCGGCGAGTAGCAAGGAATGTGAAGGTCGCTGGCGCCTTCTTCCAGAACCAGGTCCAGAAGGTCGCCCATTTCAAAGCGTGGCATAAGAGGTGTCTCCTGACAGATAAGATAAGTTGATGGTAAAGATAAATTGCGGGAAGTGAGCTCGTCGCGGTTGCTTGCTCAGACCGTGTATTGCAGTACTTCGGTGGTGGTGGTGATGCCTTGGAGAATTTGGTTGATGCCGTCCTGGCGCATGGTGAGCATGCCTTGTTCCATGGCTTTTTCCTTGATGAGCTGGGTCGGCTTGCGCTCGTTGATCATGGTCTGGATATCACCGGTGATCCGGAGCAGTTCGAAGATGCCGACCCGGCCTTTATAGCCGGTGTTGTTGCAGGTTTCGCAGCCGCGGCCGCGGTACAGTTTCTTGTCGCCCAGTTGTTCCCGGGTCAGGCCGATGAGCGCCAATTCGTCGTCGCCCGGGTTATATTCTTCTTTGCATTTGGCGCAGCAGCGGCGGATAAGGCGCTGGGCCAGGACGCCGATGAGGGTTGAACTGATCAGGAACGGTTCAATGCCCATGTCGATTAAGCGGGTCACGGCGCCGGCAGCGTCGTTGGTGTGCAGCGTCGTAAGCACAAGGTGTCCGGTCAGCGAAGCTTGGATGGCCATGCTGGCGGTCTCTAAGTCACGGATTTCGCCGACCATGATGCGGTCTGGGTCCTGGCGCAGGAAGGAGCGGAGCGCGGCCGCGAAGGTCATGCCGACCGCTTCCCGCACCGGTACCTGCATGATGCCCTCAATGTCGTATTCGACCGGGTCTTCGGCGGTGAGGAGTTTGTCTTCAACGACGTTGAGTTCCTTTAGGCCCGAGTACAGCGTCGTCGTCTTGCCGGAGCCGGTCGGGCCGGTGACGATGAAGATGCCGTTGGGGCGGGCGATGAGGGCGCGCATATCGTGGATGACTTGCGGGGACATGCCGAGGTTGTCCAGGCTGAGGTTGACGACGCTGCGGTCCAGGACGCGGAGGACGACGCTTTCGCCGTAGCGGGTCGGCAGCGTGGATACGCGCAGGTCAATGGGCTTGCGGTTGATGCGCAGTTCAATGCGGCCGTCCTGCGGAATGCGTCGTTCCGCGATATTGAGGCCGCTCATAACTTTGATGCGGCTGATGACCGGCACTGCCAGGTGCTTGGGCGGCGGCGCCATCTCAAAGAGGGCGCCGTCAATCCGGTAGCGGATGCGGAATTCATCGGCAAACGGCTCAAAGTGGATGTCGCTGGCCTTGTCCCGGATGGCCTGTTGCAGGATGATGTTGACGAAGCGGACGATTGGCGCCTCGTTGGCGGCCTTTTCCATGGCTTGGGCGTCCTGGATGTCAAGGTCAATGGGGCCGCGCAGGCTCTCTAGTTCGCTGAGCACTTCCTTGACCGTGCTGTTCTTCTCCGGATAGTAGACATCGAGCATTTCCTCGATTTCTTTTGGGTATCCGACCAGGACGCGGCAATCGCGTTCGAGGATGAATGGCAGTTCGTCAGTCAACTGGGGGCTGAGCGGGTCTTTGGCGACGAGCCATAGGGTTTCGCCGTCTTCGCGGACTGGGATGATGCCATAGAAGCGGGCGGTGTCATTCGGAACCTGGCTCAGGAGGTGCTCGTCAATCATTTCCTTTTCCGGATTCTTGTGAAAGGAATAGACTTCGGTTCCGAGGCTGTCTGCAATCAGTTTGAGTAGTTCATCTTCGGTTGTGATTTGGTAGTTATAGAGGAAGGTGACGAACGGCCGGTTCATCTTCTGGCTTTCGTCATAGACTTCTTCCAATTGCTCCTTAGTGGCGATGCCCGCGTCAAGGAGGAGGTGCCAGATGGCGCTGACTTCGGTATCCATATCTACTGCTGCCATAGCGAATCTCCTGTGCTGTCAAGATGGAAGGTAGGGCGGGGCGGATCAGCTTTCGTCGCCGACGGTCAGGCGGATGACTTCTTGGATGGTGGTGATGCCGGCAGCGGCCTTGCGCAGGCCGTCCTGGCGGAGCGAGCGCATGCCTATTTCCATGGCCCGTCGACGGATTTGGCCGGCGTCGGCCTGTGCGTAGATCAAGTGTTGAATAGTTTCGTCCAGAATGAAGATTTCATAGATGCCTATGCGGCCGCGATAGCCTTTATTGCATTCGTTGCAGCCTTTGCCCATCATGAACGTCATGTCGCCGAGCGATTCGCGGGAGACATCGAGCATGTCGAGTTCGAGGGCAGTGACCTCATGCGGCTCACCGCAATATTTGCAGAGTCGGCGTACTAGGCGCTGGGCCATGATGGCGCGAACCGAGGATGCGACTAAGAAGGGCTTGACGCCCATGTCGATTAAGCGGGTGATGGCGGAGGGTGCGTCGTTGGTGTGGAGAGTGCTGAAGACCAAGTGGCCGGTCAGAGCGGCGTTGATGGCGATTTCGCCGGTCTCCTGGTCGCGGATTTCGCCGACCATGATGATGTTCGGGGCTTGGCGCAGCATGGCGCGCAGGGCGTTGGCAAAAGTCAGGTTGATGTCTGCGTTGATTTGAACCTGGTTGATGCCGGACAGTTCGTACTCGACCGGGTCTTCGGCGGTGATGATTTTTCGGGTTGGCTGGTTAAGGGCGTGCAGGAACGAGTACAGCGAGGTCGTTTTGCCGGAGCCGGTCGGGCCGGTGACCAGGAAGATGCCGTCCGGGAAGTTGATAATGCGGTTGATGGTGTCCTGGTCGTCCGGGAAGAACCCCAGTTCCGAGATTCCGAGCATGACGCCGCTCTTGTCCAGGATACGCATGACGATAGATTCGCCGTGGGTGGTCGGAATGTCGGAGACGCGCAGGTCCAGTTCGCGGCCCATGGCGGAAAAGCGAATGCGGCCGTCCTGGGGAATGCGGTGTTCGGACAGGTCCATGCCAGCCATCAGCTTGAGGCGGGAGATAATCAGGTTCTGGAGGTACTTGGGAGGATTTTCGATTTCATTGAGAACGCCGTCAATCCGGTAGCGGAGACGGAAGCGTTTTTCCATGGGTTCGAGGTGGATGTCAGAGGCGCGGGTTCGGAATGCTTCGAGAATGAGGAGCGAGACGAGTCGGATGATGGGGACAGCGTCATCTTCCTCTTCGCCGCCGGTCTCCATGGTGACGTCAGTAGTGGAGCCGACGGTGAGGTCGCCGGTGGTTTCGGTGATTTCATTGATGAAGTCTTCGACGCTGTCGCCGTCAGTGCCGTAATAGTAGTTGATGGCTTGTTCGATCTGGCGCTTCGGGGCGACCACGCCCTCAACGTCCATTTTCAGGAGGTATCGGATGGAGTCCAGCGACTCAAGGTCAGCCGGGTCGGACATGGCCATCCGGAGGATGCCGCCAGTGATGGACACCGGCATCATGCGGTAGCGCCGGGCAACATCAGGCGGGAGGAGGTCGACGACTTCCTGCGGAACCTTTTTTTCAGCGCTGTCAAAGTCATACGTGTCCATGCCATACTCGGAGGCAAGGAGCTGCACGACCTCCTTCTCCTCAATGGCCTTGAGGATATAAAGCCCCTCCAGCGTGCTGACGGTGGTGCCGCCGCCGCTTTCCTGGGCAGCCCTCTCCCGGGCCTGCTCGACTTGCTCGTCAGAGACCAGGCCATGGGATAAAAGGAGTTCGACGACAAAATCATCTGCTTCTATCACGATGAAAACCCAGTGATGGTGGTGGATGAAATTGGATAACACTCAATTCAGTTCAAAATACCGCACGAAATAACACCTGTCAAATTCATCTGTCGCGATTATCGGTGCAACTGTGCTGTTGCGCAAGGCTGAGCCGACTCTTGCTCCGCTTCATTCGGGGGGGGGCGCCAGGCGGCCGAAAACCTTGACTTCGCTGATGAGTTTGATAATATTATACAATACAATAGGATGAAAATGCAATTTCTTTTCTCCTTTTTTGGATTATAATTTATTGCAACTGGTGCCGCGGTGCTGTTTTTTCAGTCGAAAGCAAAGGCATGTTTGCAGGAGAGCAGGTATGATGATGCCGTATGTTGAGTTCAAGGCTCTGGCCGGGTACGATCTGGTCGGGGTGGCGTCGCCGAGCGCTTTTGCCGGGTTGTCGCCGGGCGAGAGTCCGCTCAGCTTGTTTCCGGATGCGCAATCCGTCGTTGTCCTGGGTCGTCGAATCCGGCGCGGGGTGTTTCGTTCGATGGAGGAGGGGTCGCTGTGGTCGGTGGCTGGGCGCTGGTTGACTGGCATGGATGGCGTTGTCCGCGCCATTGAGCGCCTGGGGTATGAATGTGTGCCATTCACGCCGGCTGATGCGCCGCGCATGCCGCGTGAGCCAGTCCGGCCCGGTCAATGTCGGCCAAATGGCTTCCGCATTTCCGTTGAATACGCGGCGGTTGCAGCTGGACTGGGCGAGATTGGTTATCACGGCATGTTTATGACTGAACAATTCGGCATTCGTCAGTCTCTGGGATTGCTGGTGACTGACCTGCCGATTGAGCCGGGGCCGGGTCGGCCGGCTGGCCAGGCGCCGATTTGCGACCAGTGCCAGGAGTGTGTGCGTGCCTGCCCGTTGCAGGCCATCAGCCCTGGTCCTGCCAAGGTTCTGGCCTGGCACGGCCGGCAATTCCCGGTCGGCGGCGTCAATGCCTTGGCTTGCCAGGCGTGCCCGAACGGCGTTGCCGGCGATGCCAAGTATTTCGCCGGGGCGGAAGAATTGCATTTTGAGATTGAAAACAACCAAGTCAAGGGGGAAGCGGCCAGCCGTTTTGTTGGCGGCAGCCTTCCGAACCGGCTGGCTGCGGCCTGCGGCCGGGCCTGCATCGCGCATTTTGAAAAAACGCATGCCACTGGCTATAAAATACCGTTCCGGATTCGCCCGCCCTGGGGATTCCGACCTGACCAGCCCAAGGAGGATTGACGCATGCTTACTGCTAAAATGATCAAAGATTGCGCCATTGCCGCAGGCGCTGACCTCTGCGGGATCGCCAGCGTGGAACGCTTCCAGGACGCCCCCAAGGAAATGCACCCGCTGACGCTGTTTCCGGAAGCGAAGTCGGTCATCGTCTTCGCAAATCGAATTTTGAAAGGCTGCTACAAAGGCATCCAGGAGGGCACGGACTGGTCAACGTACTGGATTTATGGCTATGGCACCGGGTTGTACACGTCCCTGGGTCGCGCTGGCGAGGCCATCAACAGCCTGCTTGAGGAACATGGCTACGAAGGCGTACATTCGCCGGGCAGCCATACGCTGCTGGACGAGGCGCCGCCGGCTCGGGAACCCCTGGCCAAGGGCAAGCTGCCGCCTTGCGTGACCTTGCACATGCGGGTGGCAGCCGCCTTGGCCGGCCTGGGAGAGCCGGGCTGGTCCAAGGTGTTCCTCACCCCGGAATTCGGCCCGCGGCAACGCTTTGAGATTATCCTGACCGACGCGGAGCTGGAGCAGGATCCGCTTTTTGACGGCCAGCTCTGCGACCATTGCCAGGCCTGCGTCCGTGCCTGTCCTGGCCATGCCTTGGGCGGCGAGCGCGAGAGCGTGACTTGCGAAGGCCGCGAATTCGCCTGGGGGCGCGTCAACTACGGCAAATGCAAGGTCACCCACTGGGGCCTGAACCCAAAGGCTTCGCCGTTTGTCAGCAAAGACTTGCCAGGCATGAACATGGATGTCGACAAAGTCAGCTATGACTGGTATGCGGCTTATCGCCTGGGCTTTGCCTTGGCGCCGCGCATCAAGTATCTTGACTTGATCTCCACTGGCAGCGCTGAGCATGGTCAAGGCGGCAGGCCAGGGTCGGTCTGCGGCGCAGTCGGATGCATCCAGGCGTGCAACGCCCATCTGGAAGCCAAAAAAGTTCTCCGTGGCGGAGTGAAAGGGTGAGACTATGACATTTTCTCGTGCGACCTTGAATGAATGGGCGGCTGCCCAGAAGCTCGACCTGATCGGCGTCGCTGACCCGGAGCACTACGCCGAGGTGGCCCCGCAGTGGAACCCCCTCAGCATTCTTCCGAAAGCGAAGTCCATTATCGTCTTTGCGCGGGAAATCCCGCGCAGCTATTTTCGCGGCATTGAGGAAGGCACCCTCTGGATGCGGGTCAACCGCTATCTTGGAGCAGATGATGCCTACTGCCTGTGCCGGCGTTTTGAGGATAACGGCTTTTTGGCCGTGCCTTGCTCGCCTTTGGCGCAGCAGCGTTGGCCGGACGGCATCGAATACAAGCCTGGCAAACCGGCCCCGAATGTCACGCCTGACATCCGAGTAGCGGCGCAGCTGGCCGGCTTAGGTGAAATCGGCTATAACGGCATGTTCCTGACCCCGCAGTTCGGCCCGCGGCAGGCGTTGGGGATGTTGTTCTGTGAAGCCAAGCTGGATTATGATGAGCCGTTCCGATTCGGGACTATCTGTCGGCGCGAACAGTGCCTGGCTTGTCAGACCGGTTGCCCGGCCCAGGCGCTGGGGCCGAAAACCGAGGTGTGTCAGGTGGGGAGCCAGACGGCGACGCTCGGCGTCTTCAACAATGAAGCGTGCCGGTTCTGCGTCAATGGCGCTTATCCGGACACCTCCTGCGCGACTGCACCGCCTAATCGCCTGGCCGCAGCCTGCGTCCGCGCCTGCATAGCCTGCCTGGAAGACGGCGGCATCGTCAAAACACGCTTTAAAGCGCCGTTCCGACGCCGCGCCGCCTGGGGCCTGGGGACGTTTGACGGGTGAGGGGTGTGTTGTACCGGGAAGACCAGTCGTGCAGCGGCAGAAACGCTAAAAGCGCAAAACATACAGCAAGCGCGGCTTCAGCGATGCACATTGATGCCGGTGCACATGTACCTCCATTCTTTGTAGCCTTGGTAGAAAGTGTCTGAGGTTCGCTGGATTAATTCGTAGTATCCCATGGGCGCGGCATGACCGTCCATGAACACGAAGTTGCATTTGCCCTGGCCGATTGTGCCGGTAGGCTGCGCCGTCGTGGCGGGGCGCAGTTCCGGCGCTCCATGCCGATAGGCGAACATCGCGGCAGTAAACCCTCGGGCGGTGTTTGTCGTCATCGAGTCGCCGGCGAAAATCGCATCGCCCGGACTTGTCAGGCAATTCATGCGATGAATGCTGCCGCACACTGGCTTCCCTTCGCCATGGAGACCGCTCAGCTGCCCGTTCACCAGGTAATGTGTATAACAGAACAGGGATTTTTCGTAGTTGCCGAACTGCACGCCTTCGGAGGGACAGACAAACGTTCCCTTGGTGGTGGAGTTGCCGAGAAAAATCGGGCCGTACCCAGACGTCTGGCCGCCATGCCCTGACAGCAAGCCAAACCAATCCCCGGAATTCCACGGTTCATTTGGCGGACACCGCCCAGGCACAATGTAATCGTCATAGTCGCTGGCGTACAAGAACACCCCCAACCCCATCTGCTTGAGGTTGTTGATGCAGCCAATCGACCGCGCCTTGTCCCGCGCTTTGCTCAAGGCGGGCAACAGCATCGCCGCCAGAATCGCAATGATGGCAATGACGACCAGCAATTCAATCAAAGTGAAAACTTTTTGGCTTCGAGTCATGATTGTCTTCTCCTTGTGCGTTGAAAAGCACGTCTGCGCGTGGAGTCGCTTCTCTTAACTTATCATAAACATTGCCATACAGTTAAGGCCAACGTCCCGATGCTGCTGCTATTTTAATCGCCCTGCATCGTAGCTGTTTTGTGGCGTTTATTCCAGGATTTCGAGGGTGATGGGTTTCCAGATGCCGCCGCCCAGGTTGGAATCGTGGACGCGCACGGTCAGCTGGTTGTCTTCGCCCCATTTCAGCACTTTGGTGACATCAAGGGAGAACGGCAGGTTCCAGCCCATTGGCCCCAGGTCATGGTCGCCGATGTAGACGCCGTTGAGCCAGACCCAGGCGCATTCATCGACGCCCCCGAAAAGGAGTTCGGCGGCATTGAAGCGAGCCGGCTTGGCAGGAGCCTTGAAAGTTCCGCGGTACCAGGCGAAGCCGTCGTGGTTGATTCCCTGGGGTTCCCAGTATTTCGCGATTTGGATGTCAGTCCAGGCGCTGTCATCGAAGTCGGTCTTGAACCAGTTTCGGGTGTGGCCCTGGACATCGTTGTCGATGGCGATTTTCCAGCCGGTCTCCGGCAGGGGGTGTCTTTCCTTGACGACGACGTCATGGTCCCAGTCCTGGCGTTCGCGCAGCAGGACGGTGTCGCAGTGAAATGCCCAGATGGCGCGCATGACAAGCAGGCGGACGGCCTGCTCCTCGTCACGCGAGGCTTTCTGGAGGAGTTGCTGGCGCCGTTCTGTGGCTGGCTGTTCCGAGGCGAGGAAAGCGGCGGCATAGACGCGCACTGGCAGGGACTGGTCGCTCAGCGCGGTTTCCAGAAAGTCCAGGCAGTCATCTGGCCGGCGATTTTGGCAGAGAAGTTGCAGGGCCATGCGGCGCGTCTGCTCGTCGGAGTTTTCGCACAGGGCCTGGTGCAGGGCGTCCCGGCCGGTCTGGCCATGGATGGCCAGGCTGTGGACAGCGGCGCGGCGGACCAGGACGTTGTCGTCCTGGAGCAGGATAGTCAGGGCAGGGACTGCTTTAGCGGTGTTGTGTTCAGCCAGGTCAAGAGCCAGCTGGCGTCTGGTTTTCGCATTGTCAGCCTGCCTGGGGCTGGCGCAGCCAGTGACGAGGATGATAGTCAGGCATATAGTCCCGGCGAAGAGGCCGGCAAAGCGCTTCATGGTCATGTCTGAAATCCTTTCGCGGAGAGGAAGGGTTGCCGGTTGAGGTGGGGTGGCGGCATTGCGGTCATTGCACGCGGCAGGTTTGGCTGAGGCTTTGTCCGGCCGCGAGGTTAGTAGCGGTGACGATCCAGGCACCGGGGGTGTCATTGACGGCTGGCTGGAGGGTTAAGTCAAACTTGCCGTGCTTGGCTGTGTAGTAGCCGGAGAATTCGCCTGGCTTGCCCTCGGCGTCGGTGATTCTCACTTCGATTGGGATGGCGGCGTCGGCCAGGCGTCCCCAGCGGTCGGAAATGGTCACGGTCATCGGCAGATTCTGGCCGCGGCTGACCTTGGCGGGCAACTTCAGCCGAAATTTGTCCAGGGCGGTCTGGGAAACCAGGAAAAGTCGTCCTTCGCCAGGGCCGAAGTTTGCCTCGAAACTCAGGACTCCGTCAATAAAGCGGCTGGGCACCGCTTGGTGCTGGACCAGGTCGTAAACGTATCCGGGACGGTCGATGGTCAAGGTGGCCTGGTTGGGCAGGCCTTTTTCCATGACTAGGCGGTGATGGCCGACATAGTCGCCGAAATCGCGTTTGTCATTGATGGCGAACAGGTAGTCGGTCGTGCCGAAGCGACGCAGCCTGGTCACGACGTCGATGTCAGAGGCGCCGGCCCGGGCGGCGTAGATGCCTTGCAGCTCGCACCGGAGGCGGCGGGATTCCGCTTGCAGGGCGGCCTTGGCCTCGGATGCGTCTTTGACCCGTTGCACAACCGGCAGGAAGACGTCAGCCAGAAGGGCAGGACAGAGGTTCTCGTCGGCGATGATGATGCCGCCCCGCTTCTGGAACTTCTTGATGGCGTCAACGACGGATTCGGTCAGCACATCGCAGGCCGGCAGGACGAGGATTTTGTATTGATCGAGTCCGTCGCGGCGGATGGTTTCGTCAAAGATGATGCGGGGCTGATAGCCGGCCCATTGCAGGATGAGATGGACGTCTGCTTCCCAGGCGTTGCCCCAGCCGGAGGTTCCTCGGCCAGCGAAGATTTGCGAGGAGAAGCTTTGCAGGATAGCGATGTCGGCAGGGATGTCCGGCACTTCGAGGAGGGTTGGCCCGAGTGGCTTGACGACATCGGCGAGGAGTTGTTGCAGGCGCGGCGCCGTCTCCGGGTTGGTCATGAAATATCCTCTAACCGGGTTGGTCATGAAATATCCTCTAACAAGAGGGTAGGGGACGAGCGCCCTCCAGCCGAAGTACAAGATGCCTTTGACGGGCCGCGACAACTTGCACCACAGCGCTTCGCTCAAGTGGTCCGGGGCGATGGTGAAGTACTGTACTTCCGGGCATTCCCGTTCCCATGCCACTTGGTTCTTGTCATCGGCCGGGAGTTTAGGCGCTGCTTGACTGCGATACCAGATGATCTGCGTCTGCTTCATCACCTCCTGGCCGGGAACGCCCTCAGCCATGGCGAACAGCTCGTCCGTTGTCTGGCCTATTTTGATCGGGTCTGGGTTGGAATAGGTCCATTGGGAGATGAAGTCGATTTGGCCGCCGCTGCCCCAGAGGCTCGGGGCGCGTCCAGCCGGCTGAAAGAGGGTCCAGGCTTTCCTGCCGGTCGATTTCAAGCCGCGATGGATTTGCGTGTTGAGCGGATTCCAGCCGTCGCCTTCCTTCCAGAACCAGGTGTAGTAGCGCAGCAGCGGATAGTCGTCCGGGATGACGCGATCAGCCGGGAAATCTTTAATCGTCTTATAATAGACGCCTTGTTTTCTGACGGCTTCAGGAGGGATTTTCTCGCCCAGGAATTGTTCGGCGCTGGCCACGTCATAATCCTGGAAGGAGAGGTCAGTGGAGTCGCGGATTTCGATGTGCAGGAAGGCAGCGTCGAAATTGGGGAAGTCGCCGAAGGAGAGCGAGACGCTGGCGCCGGAGTCGTAGCCGAACTGCTGGATGTCGGGATGGGCGACATTGAGGTTTTGCTCGTGCTTGGTGGGGACGAGGTTGCCGTCGCGGTCGATGCGTTTGTATTTGTATTGGATGTCCTTGATGCGGCTCAGGTATCTTCCGGGTTCGGCTAAATGGCAGGCGTTTAGGCCGAGGCGTTGCCAGTGCGCCAGTCTTTTGATGGTTTCCCGGCCGGTTGGGGTGTTGGCATAGTCGGTGGGCTGCTTGGTTTGCCATGCTTCGGCGCCGCCATTGCCAAGGTTGAAATTGGCGTGGGTGAAGCCCATGGCCTGCATGGTTTCCGGGTCGCCGTCGCTGGCGCGCATGATGATTGGCATGGTCGTCGGTTTGCGATTAAGGATGGTGAACAACAGTATGTCGCCAGTGAGTTCGGCGCTTTGCCCGGCGATGGTGGTTGCGCGCAGGCGGTAGCGGAGCGGATAGTCTCCGGCGCGCAGGCTGGTGTCAAGCTGGATGGCTGGGGTGATTGTCATGCCCAGCTGCCAGATTTCGGGCATGGCGATGGCTTTGCTCTGGCCTTGGAAGTCGAAGGACAGGCTCGGTTTGTACAAGTCCTGGCCGGTGTTGTTGAGCAAGGCCAGCTGCGGGGAGGCGGTTTCCTCATGGCGGTAGAAGACGCATCGTTTGGACGTCAGCAGGCAGTCGATGTTGCCGGAATGGTAGTTGCGGACGCCGCGCCGGAGGCAGACGTCGTCAAGGATGCCGACAAAGCCGTGAAAGTTGCTGCCGGCGCGTTCGCCGAACGACAGGTTGCGGCCGCTGGGCGCAATCGGCCCGCGGCCAGGAAAGCTGCTTTCGCCGACTTTCTCGCCGTTTAAATACATTTTCACGACGCCGGCGCCGTCATAGGTGAACGCCAAGTGATGCCAAGCGCCGACCGGCATAGTCACCGCACCCGAGGAAGCGAAGACGGAATCGCTGCCAAAGCCGAGGCCGACGTTCATGGTCACGACGTCTTCGCTGCGATTTCTCGTGCGCTGCAGGAAGAACATAAAGCCGTTGTTGGTGTTGGGGCGGTCGTTCTCATAGTAGCAGCCCTTGTTGTCGACGAGGAAAGCCCGGGCGCCGGGTTTGCCGTGGGTCTTGGCCTTGGCCCACAGTTCGACCGAGAATGCGCCCGGCGGGCTGAAGTCCGGATGCCTGGCGACGATGGCGCCGGTGGCTGATTCCGGCGTCGTGACCCCGGCGCAACCGAGGCCGCCGCCGAATTTGCCTTCCGCCACGAATTTTCCGTTGGGCGCTGTTTTAGCGGGATTGCCCCCGTGTCGGCTGTTCTGACCTTCGGCGCCGGTCGAGAATTGCCAGAGCCCTATCACATCGTCTTCCAGGGTGCATTCGTTTTCCCAACTTTGAGTCAGCCTTTCGCCGGCCGCCAGGGTCGACCATGCCGCCAACACCGCGCTGGCGGCGACGAACAAGATTTTGTTCCGCATGTGATAAGCCTCCGTCATCGGTAATGTGCAACATCTTGCGATGAATACTTGTATGCTTTCAGGCACCGCATGTAGTTCAGCTTCAGCTTGCAGTATGTAGACCCCATCCAAAAAGGATTTTTCTCAAAACGGCGTTTATGTGTCACCCCTGGCGGGGCTCAAAATTATTATACGCCCCACCCAGGGCTTCGCTTCGCTCACCCTGGGCTTTTATGTCTCAGCCCTCTGGGCCTTCTGCCGCTTCGTGGCTGTGGACGTTGTACTACTATCGACCAACTTCTTGTTTTTTGGAAAAGATTTTCCGGAAAACTAATCTTCGCTCCACCGTCCACTAAAGTCCATTTCCGTCCATGTCCACTGCCACTAACGTCCACTTTTGTCCAC
>JAAZKI010000416.1 GCA_012799905.1 Lentisphaerota bacterium
CCCCACAGGCACAACAAAAGCACATTTCAAGAAGATTTCGTGCCTACACGAAAAATGGGTTGGCATACGTTGAGCACGAAATTATTTTTTCAAAAAAAATAAAAATGACCGTTTTGCGAAAGATGGGCTAAAGTGCCTTACCCGGGAAGCCTGGCTCCGCAGCCTGTCGGAACTCCGAGTATCAATGACTGACACATTACGGTTTGTCTTTCTATGAATCAGATCCAGAAATGCCCGCATTGTTCGAAGGACGCGTTGTTCTGCGGTAACTTGTGCCCCAACTGCGGCTATGAGTCGCGCCTGGAGGAGCGCGGCGAAGCCGATTTGACGCGCGAAGAGCGCGGCCGTTATCCGGTCTATACCGCCGCTTTGGACGAGGAGCTCAGCCCGCCGCAGCGCCGCGGCCGCCTGCTCTTGGGGCTGGTGGTGCTGCTTTTGGCTCTTCCGCTGGTGACTTGGAACGCGGTCAACATCTGCCTGTTGCTGACGACGGACCAAGGGCATGAACTGCCGTGGGGCTGGGCGTTGCTTCTGCTGCTGGCTGCGGCCGTGGTGTTGCGGAAGGTCTGGCTGGGCCGGCGCTGCTGGGCTTGGCGGATCGGCGTCATTGGCTCCGCCGTTGGCGGCTGCTGGATGTTGGTGCGTCTGATTATACGCTTGGCCGACGGCAAGGCGCAGCCGCTGGACTGGCTGACCGGCGTTGTCCTCAGCGTAGTCTTCCTGTGGTGCGCCTGGATTCTTGGCCGTTCCAGCGACGTCGCAGAATTTATGTTGAGACAGAGCCGCCGCGGCGGCGAAGGGGGGTGATGTCGTCCATGACGCAGGCTATTTCCAAGAGGCGTGACACTGCTGTCAAGGCGACATTCCGGTTGCGCTTGCAATCAAGTTCAGCGTGGCTGGGCGGCAAGTCACGCCATCGCTTTCCGTCGCCGTTGCTTTCCTGGTGTTTTGCGTATGCGAGCCGTTATGTCACCTTGACTGGCGCGGCTGTGTTGCTTTGCCTGGCGGCATTTTTGCCGGTGGCGCTTCAGGCCATCACGGCGATGCCGTTGAGCATTTTGTTTGTGCCGCTGGCGTCACTGTTGCTGGTGAATCTTCTGCTGGGCTATCTGTTGCGGCCGCGGGTGCGTTGTCTGCGCGAACCGCCACGGCGGATAGCCGCAGGCAGCACTGGCGATATCCAGTACCGGGTACGCAACGTCGGTCGACGGCCAGTCTATGACCTGACCGTGGACAGTCTGCCTTTCCCCCTTTTTTTCAGCCTGCCGGCAGGCCGGGCGCGGATAGATTGCCTGGCGCCCGGCGAAGAAGTCACGCTGCGGATGCCGCTGCGGGCGACCCGGCGCGGGAGCTATCGTTTGCCAGCGATGTACGTCGCTAGCGGTTTCCCGTTTCATCTCTGGCAATGGGGCATGTTCGGGAAAGGCGACCGCGTGGTGTACGTCCACCCCGCCTTCAAGCCCTTGGTCGGCCTGGAATTGTCCAGCCGCATGATGTACCATCCCGGCGGTATCAGCCTGAGTTCGAAAATCGGCCATTCGCTGGAATTTCAGGGTACGCGTGAATATCGCGAAGGGGACGATATCCGGCAGATTCATTGGCGCTCCTGGGCGCGACTGAGCCGACCCGTGGTTCGCGAATACCGGGAGGAGTACCTTTGCCATACGGCAGTGGTGATGGACACCTTGCGGCCGCGACCGTTCTTCTGGCAGGAAGTGCTGCCCCCCGTTGACCGGGTGTTCGAAGCAGCAGCGTCCTTGACGGCGGCAGTAGCTGATCATCTCGCCCGCCAGGATGTCATCATCGACCTGTTCGCCGCCGGACCCGATTTGTACAGGTTACGAGGCGGACGCAGCCTCGGCTTTCTTGATAACATGCTGGATGTCCTCGCCTGCCTGGAGCCAGCAGTGGTCGACCCGTTCACTGAATTGTCGGAAGAGCTCCTGACCGAAATCGCTGAAATCAGCGGCGTGGTGCTGATTCTGCTGAGCTGGGATGAGCCGCGCCAACGCCTGATCGACCGGCTGCGACAGCTCGACGTGGACGTGACCGCGTTTCTAATCCGGCCCGAAGGCCAGGCCAGCCGCGAAGAATATCCCGAATGGCTGCGTGTGCTCGCACCGGAGGCCATCATGACGTGAAAAGACAGTCCATTAAGCAGCAGAGCGGAACGCTTTGGAAACCAATATGTTGGGAGAATAGCCATGCGTAATGTGAAAGATTTTGGCGCCGTCGGCAACGGCCTGGTCAAGGACACAGCGGCAATCCAGCAGGCGATTGACGCTGGCGGCACGGTTTATTTTTCACCAGGAACCTATTTGACCGGCACGCTTTTTCTCCGCAGTCACGGTGGACTGCAACTCGAAACTGGCGCTGTGCTATTGGGATCACTTGATCCGGAGGATTACAAAGTCGAAGACCCGGGGTCGTCAAACCACGTTATCAAGACAACGCAAACCAACGACTACCACCTGATTGTCGCCCGCAAGCTGGAAAATGTCTTTATCCGCGGCGGTCGAATCGACGGCCGGTCTATTGACTTCTACGCCGGGCAGCCGGAGACGCTCGGCTATGGCGGCCGAAAAACGCTGGCGTATCCGCCCTGGAAGCCCACGCAGATGCTATTTTTCCAGGAATCGAAAAACGTCCGCATTGAGGACGTCGAACTGGTCAATTCGCCTTTTTGGCATTGTTTCCTGCACGGTTGCGACTGGGTGACCATCCGCGGAGTCCACATCAACAGCTCGCCGATGGAACACAACAACGACGGCATTGACATTGACTGCTGCACGCACGTCACTGTGAGCAACTGCATCATCGACACCGGCGATGACGCGCTCACTTTCCGCAGCAACACGAAGTACTTGACGGACAAATGCGTCTGCGAATATGTGACGGTGAGCAATTGCGTGCTCCGCAGCGAATACGCCCATGCGCTCCGCATCGGAGTCGGCGGCGGCGAAATCCGGCACGGCGTGTTCAGCAATATCGTCATGAATAACACCCGAGGCGCTATCTGGATTTGCTCGAAATACTCCAACCGCAGCCGCGGTGTGGACATCTCCGACCTGGCGTTTGATCAAATCCATGCCGAGGCCGTGAACTTCCTCTTTATCCGGCACGACTATAAATTCATCGAGGGGGTTCCCTTTACCGGGACGCTGAAGGATATTCGCTTTTCTCGGCTTTCCGGTCGGACACAGCTGCCTTTCCTGATCGAAGGCAACGGCCTTGCTGAACTGGCCAACATCACCATGTCCGATTGCCAGTTTATCGCTGGCGACCCGCGGCCATTGTCAGAACAGGAACGTAAATTTTTCATGATTGAGGAAATCGGCCCGCTCTTTTCAATTAAGAACGCCACGGGCGTGACTCTGGATAAGGTGCGCGTCAACTACGACGCCCCAGACGCGTGGAGTGACGCGCCTGCTGAGTTCTAGGGAAGGTAATTTGTTTAGGGGCGAGGGGCGAGGGGCTTTGTTTAGGGGCGAGGGGCGAGGGGCGAGGGGGAGTTTGGACGACGCTGTTCGCCATGTCCTTAGGGTGGACGTCCGCCCACAACCTATTTTTTTGACCACGGATGTACACCAGTGGACACGGATTTTTAATAGGGTTGCTCTCTTGGTTGATAAGATTGCCAGCGGGGTACGGTCTGGCCTGCTGAGTTCTAGGGTAGAACTGAATGTGCTTCACAGAAATTGTAAAATATCAAATATA
>JAAZKI010000448.1 GCA_012799905.1 Lentisphaerota bacterium
GCCGCCATGCCACACCGTCCACCATGCCCACGCCATCCACATCTTTTTGCGCCGTAGGCGCTTAACCATGCTTAACCCCAGACTTTAGTCTGGGGGAGGCATACCCCGAAACTGGCGCCTTGTAGAGGCGCTACAGAAGCCTGCCCCATTGCTGCATCGCCCTCTGAGCTACGGGTAGGAGCGGCTATCATGCGAATTTTATCCATATTAAAGACAATATTTTCCATACATGGCGATTTGCGCACCGCAATTAAATCTATACTATAAATACTATCGGAACAAATGTCTGTTCCGTGCGTCCATCTATCCACGTTTATTTTAAACAGGAGAGCGAAACCATGATGCTTCAACACGAAATCACCGAGGCTCTTTCCCACCGTCCGACCAAATACTGGCGCGGCGAGCCGCTTCTTGGGAGCAGCTATGGCCAGGAGGAAATCGACGCTGTTGTGCAGTGCATTCGCGAGTCGATGGACCCGACCGTCGGATTCGGCTTTTCCGCCCCGCCCATTCCCGACTTCGAGCAGGCTTTCGCCAGCTACTGCGGCGCCAAGTACGCCACTGCGGTCAACAGCTGCGGCCCGGCCATTGACATCGTCATACGCTACCTGAATCTCCAACCCGGCGACGAGGTAATCGTGCCGTCTTGCAACTACGTCGCCTCTGCCCTCTCTGTGTTTGGTCATGGCGGCCAGGTGATCTGGGGCGATGTCCGGCCTGACACCCTCCAGCTCGACCCTGAAGACGTCAAGCGCAAAATGTCGCCCCGAACCAGGGCCATCTTCCCGGTTCACATGAACGGCTTGTCCGCTCCGATTGACGAGTATGTCGCCATCGCTGAGGCGAACCCGCACCCGGTGCACGGGCCGGCCAAGGTCATCGGCGACGCTGCCCGCGCCTGCGGCGGCGGCTACAAAGGCGGCAAAATCGGCAAGGCCGGCTGGGCCACCGTCTTCTCTTTCCATACCATGAAAAACATGACCACGCTGGGCGAAGGCGGCATGATCACCACTGACGACGAAGACTTGGACAAGTACGCGCACTCCGTCCGCATGTACGGCGGCGGCGTTAATGCCTGGGGCACTTCCAACGTGATGACCAAGGTACAGGCTGCGGTCGGCCTGGTTCAACTCAGCAAGCTGGACAGCTTCATCGCTGGCCGGCGGCGCCTCGCCCACGAACGCAACCGCATGCTGGCCGATGTCCCCGGACTGATTTTGCCGTTCGAGCCGGCCGACTGCTACCACAGCTACTATCTCTACACCTGTCGCGTCAAGGATGAATGGGCCGGAGCCAAGCGCGACGAGTTGATGGCCACTCTGGATAATGAGTTCGGCTTCCGCTGCGTCATCGCCAACCCGCCCGTCTACGCCAACCGCAAGCAGCTGGCTGAACATACGCGCGGTCAATCCAACCCGGTGACCGAACATCTGGCCAAGACCATCTTCTGCGTGCCAATCCATCCCGCCATGCCGGATGCTGACAACAAGTACATCTGCGCTGCTATCATCACCGCGATGTCCAGACTGTAAGCTCTAAATCGCAACCGCTTAGACGCCGTCAGCAGACATCTGCTGACGGCGCCTTTTTTTTAGGGGCGAGGGGCGAGGGGCGAGGGGCGAGAGTGAGTTTGGACTACGTTGTCCA
>JAAZKI010000495.1 GCA_012799905.1 Lentisphaerota bacterium
TGAATTATGAATTATGAAATGCGCCTCATTCAGCATTCAGCATTCAACATTCAGCATTCCGCCCCTCGCCCCTCGCCCCTCGCCCCTCGCCCCTAAACAAAGCCCCTATTTCTCAAGGCGTTTGGCGTTGCAGATTGGGCAGCCCTGGGCGCCCAAGGGGAGCTCAAGCCCGCTCTTGGCAAGCAAGTCCTGGTCTGACAACAAGGCGGCAGTTGCTCCATCTGCAACAATGGCGCCTTGATGCATGATGATGGTTCGCGGGCAGAGGGCGAGGATCATATCGAGATCATGTGAGGCGATGATCTTGGTGTGTTTGAAGCCGGCAAGGAGGTGGATCAGTCGGCGTCGAGCCTGAGGATCGAGTCCGGCGCTCGGTTCGTCCAGCACCAGGATGTCCGGGGACATGGACAGGGCAGTGGCCATGGCAGCAGTGCGTTTTTCGCCGTTTGACAGTCGGTGCGGAGAGCGAGTGCGGAGGTGCAGGGCGTTGACGGCCTCAAGCGCTTTTTGCACCCTGCTTTCCACGTCATCCGGCGGCAGGTGCATATTCATCGGCCCGAAGGCCACGTCCTCTGCCACGGTCGGCATGAAGAGCTGGTCGTTGGGGTCCTGGAATACGGTGCCCACGCTGCGACGAATTTGCTTCAGGGTATCGCGCAGAACCGGTATGTCACCGACTCGCACCGTTCCCTTGGTGGCTAGCAGACAGCCGTTGAGATGGAGCAGCAACGTGCTTTTCCCGGCTCCGTTTTCACCAATCACACCGACGGATTCGCCATGTTCGATGCGGAACGAGACATTGCGCAAGGCGGTGGTGCCGTCCGCATAGCGGTATTCCAGCTCTTTGACTTCGATGATGTGATGGCTCATGCGGCCAACTCCATTGTCCATTGTCCCACGCGGGTTGCCAATTGACCATAGCGAGCCAGGAGCAGGAACGCGGAGCTGCCGACAACGAAAAGCGTGTCTGCCATCGACCAGTGAAATCCTTGCGGGGGGTGGAGGGTTCCGTCAAACCCGCGCGCCAGCATGGCGGTATGCACGCGTTGTCCGCGGTCGTAGGCGCGCAGTAGGAGATGTCCTGCCAGCGATCCCCAGACTCGAAGCGGGGGATTTGGTTTATCGGGGCTCCGCAGGCTGTGCGCTCGCACCATCCGCGAGGCTTCATCCATCAAGATAAAAATGAACCGGTACAGCATCAGGAACTGGATGATCAGCAAGCGCGGCACGCCAAGCTTGCCCAGTGCCGCACACATGGCTACGTATCCTGTGCAGGCCAGCAGCAGCAAGGCAGCACTGACGGTGAGTGCGAACCGGATTAGGATGGAGACGAACGACAGCCATCCACCGGTCACGGCAAGCGACCCCAGGTGGATGACGACCTGCCGGTCGATGAGCGGGTTGAAAAGACCCGCCAATACCGCGAATGGACTCGCCAGCAGCAAGTAGCGGGCGAGCACCAACGCGGGAATTCGCCCCAGGGACAGAAGCACGGCCAGGTAGAGGAACAACGGCGTCATTTCGACAATGTCGTACTTAGGGTACGAAACGACCGTCAGCAGGAATAGCGCAGTCACAATGAGCTTGGCGCGCGGGTCGAGCCGATGGATTGGCGAAACCCTGGTCGCGAGGCGATCCAGCGCATCGACGTCGCTGATAGCCGTGTCAAGCCGCGTCATGTGATGCAGCGATGTCCTGTGGGCGTTGGAGTAGTCGCAACAAGGTGCCGATGAGAACTGCCAATGCCAGAACTATGCCTCCGCCTATCACGCCGGCTACTGAGGTGCCGGTGTTGATTGCCGGCCATATCTCGGCTTCAGCCTCAGTTTCAGTCGCCTGCTCTTCGGCCTCAAGCTCTTGGATTGCTGCTGCTTCCGGAAAGTCATAGTCAGGCATGAATGACGTCTTTTCCTGGAGTTTCGCTAGCTTTGTGTGCACGCCATCGGCTGGTGCCTCTAATTCCTCTTTGCCGGTGGTTCGGAACAGCGCCCATTCCAGGCCGTCTGGCTGGGTTGAAGCGAACCAAGACAAGAATATGCCTACGGCCAGTGCGACGATGGCGAACGTCGTCAGGATTGGCTTCAGAGACGTAGTAGATTCAGGTTCTGATTCAGGTTTACTTTCTGTTGGCGGTTTCAGCAGTTCTGGCTGTGCGCGCCAGACGAAGGACACCACGGCTGCGGTCACTAGCCCCTCGATGATGCCGACCCCGAGGTGGATTGGCAGCATCAGCAGCAAAAATGTGCCGAAGGGCAATTCGGAGATGCCGGACAGAAGCGTCTGCAAAACAACGCCGAAGGCGCCGAGTTGCAGGCTGAGCACCCCGGAGACAATCGATGCGGTAAGAATTCGTCCATGAGTTGGCGACTTGCCGATTATCTTTTTGAACAGGGGATAGAACACAAAACATGGCCAGAAGCCTAAGTTGAAGACATTGCAGCCCAGCGCCAACAGCCCGCCATCCGCGAAAAATAGCGCTTGGACTGCTAGAATTGAAAACATGACTAGGAAGGCCGCATGGGGGCCGAGAAGAATCGTCAGAATCATGCCGCCGCCCAGGTGTCCGCTTGAACCCGTACCCGGGATGGTGACATTGATCATTTGGGCAGCGAAGACAAATGCTCCCATCACGCCCATGAGCGGAATATTGCGTTCGCTCATCTCAGGTTTGAGCCGATGCGCCGAGTAGGCTGCCAGCCCCAATGATGCGACCCACATTGTGCCCCCGACCTGGGGAGAGATTAGAGCATCTGCCATGTGCATGAGAAGTCTCCTTGATTCAGTGCCGGTTTGAATTTGTCCCAAAAGCTATGCTTTTCGGATGAGCTATTTGCGTCCCATCTGATACATCCTGCTGCTTTTGTGGCAGGCTGAAGCCTGGCAATGCGTTGATCCCGGTTGGCAACGCGCGTGCTTATCACCACTTATCACATATTAACAATATAAGTCATTCATTCGGATTGTCCTACCGTGGCGTCGTTTTTTCTGTTTTATCATGTAATCGGTCACCAATTGATGCGAGGAGTTCCGGCAAGCTGCGGCGCCAAGCGCTCTGGGTAAGGCACTTAAGTGGACAATGGACGTTAGTGGACTTTAATGGACATTAGTAGACGATGGACTGTGGACAGAAGTGGACGTTAGCGGACTGTAGAGGACGTTGGGCGGTGGAGCGAATGTAGCACTGAACGCATGCTGTTGGGATGGCCGTTATTAATGGCTGACCGCTTACTTGCGGGAGGTCAAACTCCGGGCTAGTGGGGTGCAGAGCCGAAAAGATGGCATATATTACATATTTATAGATATAATAAGTCGGCGCCGGTTTGACTTCAGCGTTGGCAGGAGGAAGGGAAGACAATAGAGGAGTGCAGATTGATGCGTCGTCGGATAGGTTGGAAAGACAAGACTGAGGACGGATTGCGTCGGGAGGTGCGGGTCAGAGTTCATGCTGGGCAGGTCAAATGGCAGTTTTTGGTGGAGGGGGCGGAGAAGTGGGATTATGACACGCCTGCGACTGAGGCGGACTGGCTCAGGCTGGAAGGCCATTTAGCTGATCGCCAGCAGCGCGGTCAGTGCTTGGAAGCGGAAATGGATTTAGTGAAACGGCGCGGCAAGCCGCGCAAGGGATAAGAGTGCATGGTCACGTCGAACAGCAAACGCGCGTCCCGGAAGCCGGGCAGCGGCAGGGGCGCCTTGGAGTTCTATGTCACGTCAGGGCCGGGCGCAGAAGGCGCTTTGCGGGATGAACTTTCCGAACTTGGCTTTCGGTCTGTGCGCCTGAATCGCGGCGGCATACCGTTTTTTGGAGTTTGGGAAGACGGCTGGCGCGCCTGCTTGCAGAGCCGAATCGGCCAGCGGGTGATGGTTGTGCTGGGGCGGTATCCGGCTCAGGATCAGGATGAGTTGTACCAGGGCGCGAAAGCTCTGGACTGGCGCGAATATCTCACCAGAAACCAGACCTTTGCGGTGGCGGCTTTTGTGCATGAGAGCTGCGGTGTCGCCAATAACCTGGCGGCTTTGCGGGTCAAGGACGCCATCGTCGACCGCTTGCGCGAAGAGACTGGCGTGCGGCCGGACGTGCATCGCGACGATCCGGATGTGCGTGTGTTCTTGTATTGGACGCGGGGGCGGGCTACGGTTTACCTTGATTTGTCTGGCGTGCCGTTGTTTAAGCGCGGGTATCGCCAGTCGGGCGGGGAAGCGCCCTTGAAGGAGACGCTGGCGGCGGCAGCGCTGCGCCTGTCTGGCTGGGACCGGAAGATACCGTTGGTTGACCCTATGTGCGGTTCAGGCACATTGGTGATTGAGGCGGCGCTGTGGGCTTGTCGGGTGCCGCCGGGCATTTGGCGGGAGCGTTTTGGTTTTGAGCGCTGGGCCAATTTTGGCGATAAGGAAGCAGAGCGCCTGAATCGACTGCGCGGTGAGTTGCGCGGTCAGGTTTATGGGCATCCGCCGCGGATTACGGGTTTTGACCTGGATGAGACGGCTTTGGAGAGCGCCCGGGCCAATGCTCGGGCAGCGGGCCTGCGGCTCAGTTTCCGGTGCATGCCGTTGCGCGAATTGCAGGCGGACGGACAGCGGCGGCTGCTGATTTCAAACCCGCCA
>JAAZKI010000169.1 GCA_012799905.1 Lentisphaerota bacterium
GCCGTGGTTCAGCCCCCATCGCCGCCGCTGCCGGAACTGCCGTCGCTGCCGGAACTGCCCCCGGATGAACCGCCCCCCGCCCCCGAACTTGACCCGACTATACTGACGACGCCATCTGACAACGCCGCCAACCAAGAAGAGCCCCCACCCCTGACCCTAAAACTGGCTAGCCAGACTCTGACCACCCTGGCCGCTCACCTGAGTTCAAATCCGCTCTGGATGACATGGTTAAAGCAGTCGGACATCATCGTCCGCTTCGTGCGCATGTTAGATGACATCAGCCAGGGCGACCGACCGCTCGGCGCCGCTGACTTCCTCCGCTCCGAACAGGCTTTCTCGGCAGTTCGCACTGAGGATGGCGCCGCCTGGGTCATCGCACCGGCCGCCGCCGCCCGCTATGACTTCGCCATAGATGTCTTCTGCTCCCTGGACCCCGACGCTGTCGCCGAGCTCTATCCGCGCCTCGAGCCGGCCCTGCAGGAAGCCCTGAACAGACTCGGCTACCGCAACCGCCAGTTCCGGGAGCTCCTCACCTCCGCCTGCACCGTTATCCTCAGCACCCCCATTGTCGGGGACGATGCCCGCTTGATCGCCATCGACAGGGACGCCACCATCTGCCAGTGGCAAAATCCTGAACTGGAAGCCCTCAGTGACGCTCAGAAGCTCTTCCTGCGCCTTGGAGCACGCAACACCACCCGCATCCGCACCCATCTCCAAACTCTGGCTCAAGCTTTGGATTTATACGCCGAAGAAAAGTAAAACCCAAAATGGCAAAACGCGAGTTCCCAGCCGATGCAAAAAGCGCCGATATCCGCATAACGGGGTTGATTTGCGCCTTTGCTATGGTATATTTCTGAACTATAAAACAAGTCATCAACTAAGAAAAACGACCACGGAAAGGGAGCAATAGCCAAGCATCCCGATTCAACCGACACAGGTAAAGAACATGTCCTTCATTGATTCTATTCGTGCCCTTTTTGGCAAAAAGAAACCCGCTCCCCCGGTTATCGTCAACCCAAACGCTGACAACGTCACCATTTCCCGCCCTAGGAACCGCCAGGTTTATGAAGGCCGGCCCACTGAGCCGCCGGAATGGGCTGCCAGCGCTGCCAGCGCGGACATCATCAAGGAAATCCACAACCACATAGTCTGCCGCTACGCCCCGAAATTCGAGATCAAGCGAATCATGTCAACCCAGGTCGGCCCGGATGGCAACCTCGTCCCGGAATATGACGGCATTGCCGGCGACTGCGGCGCCATCAAGAATTTCGGCTTGAAGGTGGCTAAGCAGAATGGTCTGACCATGCCCTACCGCTACGTCGACCTTAACATCGCCTACCGCGCCTGCTGCGGCAATCCCCAGAAGTGCCCCTTCTTCCTGAATGCCGAGGGGGATATGGAAAGCATCAACTCCCGACGCCGCTGAAAATTCGATCATAACGACACATGCGCATTATTCGCGCGGTTCCCTGAGACCGTCGTGCGTTGCTTTTTTCAGAGCGGCAGCCCGGCGGTCTTGCTTTTTCTGCGGCTGGGGCGTTCAGGGACGCACCGTTTTGACAAGCGTTCGGCCAGCCCGCTCGCAAATCGGCGGCAGCAACTCGGCCGGAACCAAAAATCCGTTGCCGCGACCGCGTCCCAAGGCGATATCCGCCATATTCGTCCCGTGAAAGTCAGAACCGCCGCTGACCAGGAGACGGTTCTCCCGGGCAATGTCCAGCACCGCCTGCGTCTGAGTCTCGGTGTGGTCGGGATAATACGCCTCAATCCCGTCCAGGCCATTGGCTTGAAGTTCCTGAACGACCTTGCGGCAGCGAGTCGTCGTCATCGCGCTGCTCGTCATCGGATGGGCCCAGACCGTCACCGCCGAGGCCTGTTGCAGCACTGCCAGGCACTCAGCCGCCGGAACAGGACTCCGCCCGGAATACGCCGGTCGACCGCGACCCAGCAAATTCCGAAACGCCTCCTTCGGATTCCGGCAATACCCGCGCGCAACCAGAGCCTGGGCAAAATGCGGCCGGCCAATCACGTCGCCGCCGCTGTAAGCCTCGACCTCTTCCATGGTCAACGGCAAGCCTAATTCCGCCAGCCGCTCCAAAATCCTGATATTGCGCTCATCGCGCCGAGCCCTGATCTGAGCCGTCAAGGCAATCAACTCAGGACAACTGGAATCAACAAAAAGGCCGACAATATGGCAATTATCCCCGGTTGACGCCTGGCACGACAGTTCAATGCCAGGGATGGCGAGAAAATCCGGCTTAGCAGCCGCTGCAGCCAGAAAATCATCCAGGCCGTCAGTAGTGTCATGATCGGTCAGCGCAACCGCCTGCAAGCCGGAAGCAATGGCGGCATCAACAAGTTCCGCCGGCGTCAGCGTGCCGTCCGACGCCGTGCTGTGACAATGCAAGTCAATCATTATAAGGAACATCCTCCCTCGCCAGCAATTTCTGCGGCGACAACCCGATGCGTATAACCTTAACGTAACACCTCAACCGCAAAAACAAAACGCGGGAGCGCTAATGCATCCACTGAAACCCAAAAATTACGTAATCGTTCACCGAATTGATACAAAGGGCGAGGGGCGAGATTTAGGGGCGAGGGGCGAGGGGCGAGATTTAGGGGCGAGGGGCTGAATGTTGAATGTTGAATGTTGAATGTTGAATGTTGAATACTGAATGCTGAATGCTGAATGCTGAGGCGCATTTCATAATTCATAATTCATAATTCATAATTCGTTAGCGGCGAGCGGCGAGGGGGGCTCTCTAGACTACATGCCGCAGCCACTGTCCATTAAAGTCCACCAACGTCCACGTCCACTCGCTACTAATGTCCACTTCTGTCCACAGTCCATCGTCTACTAATGTCCGCTAAAGTCCACTAATGTCCACTGTCCACTGTCCACTAAAGCACCTTGCCAGCTGCGGAGTGGCGAGGCGACATGACACAACCATCAGAATGTCAACCAAATGAAGCATATTGCCACTTTTTCCTCTGGTCTCGTTTCGTTTTTTCCATAAATAGAGATATAGTATATAATACCGTGTAATTTTTTGCCGACGCATGGCGGCTATGGCAGGAAACCTGTTGCGAAGGGCTGGCTCGAGATGATGAGAATATCCGAAATCCTATCGCCATCCTTGGTGAAGTTGGATCTCAAGGCTGAAGACAAAGAAGAACTGTTTGAGGAAATGGTCCAGTTGTTCGTCAACGAAGGCCTAATCACAGACCGCGAAACTGCTGTCGCCACGCTATTGGCGCGCGAGGCCAAGATGACGACCGGCATCTCACGCTGGCTCGGGCTGCCGCATGGCAAACTGGCTGAGGCCACCGGCATCCTGATCGCCCTCGGAGTATCTAAACAAGGCATTGATTATGACTCCCTCGACGGCGCGCCGGTCTACGTCGTCATCACGATTTTTGCCGAGATGGGAAATCCCGGCCCGCACATCCGAGCTCTGGCGGAAATCTCCCGCATATTCGCCATTCATGGCGTCATTGACAAAATCCGCCAGGCGAAGACACCCCAGCAAGTGATTGATATCATCAAACACGAGGAATAACCCACCTTCCAGTCCAGGCCGCAACCGCCTTTTCGGAGGGATGACGGCCCAAAGAGGACACACACTGTACTATGGATGACATTCTGAAAAGGATGCTGGCGGTCGAAGCGCAGGCTGATCAACTGACGCGCGAAGCGACCCAGCAGGCTGAACGTATCCTTGAGGACGGCCGCCGCGATGCCAATGACCTGACGACCAAGGCTCAAAGCGAACTCGCCGCCGTTGTCGAAGACTTTCTCCAGCAGCGCCTAGAGCAGGCGATGAATGACAAGAAAGCCCGGCTGGCAGCTGCTGACGAAGAAATGCAGGGCCGCCTCCAGGAATTTCAGGAGGCTATCGCCAAGCGCCTGCCCGCCGTCCGCCAAGCCCTGCTCGGAGTGAACTCGTGAAGCCGCTCATCAATGTCAGCCATGACTTCATTTTCACCAAGCTGCACGGCATGTGGGCAAACGCCATCCGCGGCAATACTCTGGAACGCCTGTTCAAAAGCACCACCGTCGAAAACTTGCAGCGTGAGCTGGCAGCCCTGGGATTTACCAACACGCGTCGTGATAGTTTCCACAAGGAACTGATCGAACGCGAGATGGCTACCCTCAACAGCATCCGCAACCAACTCGGTCACCGCATGGCAGCGTTCTATGACGCCCTCATCGCCCGGGTCTATTACGAAAACCTTAAAACTATCCTCAATTATCGCTTTCTTCCGGAACTTGAGGCTGATATCACGGCGCTGCTGGTCGAACTGCCGTGGCTGCCGGAGTTCTCGACGTCTGAACTGCTGAAGACAAAGGATGTCGACGCCTTTCTCAAACACCTGCCCCTGGTCAATGAGGAAGACGCCGAACCACTCGCCGCCATCACCCGGGAGTTGAACGACAGCCTTGACATCATGGCCGCTGAATGCGCCGTCGACCAACTTTTCTATGCCAACCTCGTGGCCC
>JAAZKI010000529.1 GCA_012799905.1 Lentisphaerota bacterium
CTTTCGCCTACTTGCGTCTTCGCAGGCAGTAATCGCAGAGAAACACGGTTGCTGCCTGGGCGGCATTGAGGGATTCCGCCTCACCTGGCATGGGGATAGTCACCGCAGTTCCCAATTCCGGTGCGCTGACGCCACGCGCTTCATTGCCAATGACCAGGCCGCCGCCGGCCAGGGTAAACCGCTCGTCGTACAGCGACAACTCTGCTTGCGGCATGGCGCACCAAAGCCGATTGCCGCCCAGGTCGAGCAGGCATTGAGCCGCTGCGGCCAAATCAGGAAACCAGGCCAGCTCCAAAGCGAATTGCGCCCCCATGCCGGCTCGGATCACCTTTGGTGCGTATGGGTCGGCGCCGCCTTTGACCAGCCAAACCGAGGGAAGCCCAACCGCCCACGCGGTTCGCAAAATCGTCCCCAGGTTGCCCGGTTCAGAGACCTGGTCAAGGATCAAGACAAACGGCTCGGGCAGACTCGTCGGCAGCGTCCATTCCGGCCGACGCAACACGGCCATGACTCCCTGCGGATGCTCTGTCTCGTTCAAACGATTAAACTCACGCTCAGAAAGAATCACTGGCTCCAGGCCGTGCTCTGACAACTTCGCCAGAATCTCGGCGCTGGCTGACGACGCCGCAAAATCGCTGGTCATCAGAACGGCTTCCAGCCAATCCGGTCGCCGGCCAATGGCTTCCTGGCAGCAACGCAGCCCTTCCGCCAGAACCAACCCGCTTTTCTTGCGGGCATGGCGGTTATCCAAAAGAGCAATCAATTTGCGCAAACGGCTGCTTAACATAATTCTTCCGGACGCCTTGACCAGCGCAATGCCCTTCACTGCGGAACAGACGCCAGCCTCGACCATCATTCCCAAGGAATGACATAAAAGGCGATGCAGACCCAATGGCAGACGCTGCCGCCCAGGACAAATAAATGCCAGATGGTGTGCATGTACGGCACTTTGTCCATCATGTAGAAAATCACCCCCAGGGTGTAAACGACGCCGCCGATGAGCAGCATGGTAAAACCGGTGGGCGACAAGGCAGCGCGGACATCGCCCCAGGCGATGACAGCCGTCCAGCCCATGCCCAAGTAAATCGGCAGGGAAATGTAGGTGGCCAGTTTCGGTGCGAGCACCTCACACAAGACGCCGATCAGAGCCAATCCCCACACTATACCGAAAACGACCCAACCAGTCCGTCCTTGTAGAGCAATCAGCGCTATCGGCGTATAAGTGCCGGCAATCAGCAGATAGATGTTGACATGGTCAAAAATCTGCATCACCCGCTTGACCTTCAGATTCTTGACCAAGTGATACAGCGCCGAACTTTTGTACAAAAGAATAAGGGTGGCGCCGTAAATGGCGCAGCTGGCAATGTGTCTCGCAGTGCCGTACCGGGCGGCGAACACGCACATCAGCGTCAGGGCGACGATGCCAAAGCACACTCCCAGCAAATGGGTGATGCCATTGGCCCACTCCTCGGCCCGTGAACGGTGAAATACCTTCTTCAATTTCTCCAGGCGTCCGGCGTCCCTGGTCTCTCGTTCTGTCGGTTGTTCGTTCATGTTTTGCCTCCCTTAAATTATCTTCCACAGCCTTGGCCGCGGCCTTCCCGCCTGCACCTTATATCTCGCCCTGTTGAAATTCTGTTGTCCCTCGACTTGAGACTTAAATAATATCAGCCTAACAGAATTTACATGTCTTCCGTGTATTCTTTGTATTCCGTTGTTTAAAAATTAGTTATGGTCGTCTTTTTCCCAAGCGACTCAAAACAATCCATGCACCTTGCCGGTTTCGGTGTCGACGTCAATGCGGCGGAAGCCGGGGTCAGAGCCGGTGCCTGGCATCAGTTTGATGTCACCGGCAACCGGCACGATGAATCCAGCGCCGTTGTACAGGAGGATGTCCCGCACGGGCAGCGTCCAGCCAGTCGGCCGGCCTTTGCGGGCAGGGTCGTGTGACAAGCTCAAATGCGTCTTGACCATACATACCCCTTGCTTCTTGATCTCTGGGTCAGCCTCGCACTGAGCCAACTTCTCGGCGGCCAATGGCGCGAATTCAACGCCGTCAGCGCCATAGACTTGCCGCGCAATCTTTTCGATTCGTTCGTGCAACGGCGTATCCAAGTCATACAAATATTGGAAGTCACTTTGCTCTGCGGCGGCGGCTTCGACTGCCTCGGCCAGCTCCAGCGCTCCGGCGCCGCCTTTCAGCCAATGCTCTGATTTGGCGACAAATGCCCCGGCCTGCTCAGCAATCCGCCGCACCAACGCCTCTTCCGCTGGTGTATCGGTATGGAAACTGTTGATGCAAACCACTGGCCGCACGCCGCTTTGTCGCACCGTCTCAATATGCGCCAGGAGGTTCTCGCAGCCTTTTTCCAGCAGGCCGAGATTCTCCCGAGTGTACGCCTCGTCCAGAGCCAACCCCGGCTTGACTTCCGGGCCGCCGCCGTGCATCTTCAGGGCGCGAATAGTCGCGACGATCACGACCGCATCCGGCTGCAAACCGGAATAACGGCATTTCAAATTCCAGAATTTCTCATAGCCGATATCAGCGCCAAAGCCGCTTTCAGTCACATGATAATCGCACAGGCGGACGCCGATCTGGTCAGCAATGACAGAACTCTGCCCAATCGCGATATTGGCAAAAGGGCCGGCATGCACGAGAATCGGCTGGCCTTCCATGGTCTGGATTAAAGTCGGATTCAAGGTATCGACCATCCAGGCGCACATGGCGCCGGCCACTTCCAGGTCCTCAGCCGTCACCGGCTTGCCTGACCGCGATGTCGCCAGGATCATGCGGCCGATTCGCTGCCGCATATCTGCCAGACTGTCGGAAACCGCCAGAATCGCCATCAGTTCGCTGGAAACGGAAATAGCGAAACCTGACTCCATCTCATAGCCGTCCATCTTGCCGCCCTTGCCGATAGTGATATTGCGCAAGGCTTGGGCGCAGAAGTCCATCACCCACTTGAAATGCACTCTTTCCGGGTCGATATCCAGGCGTTTCAGGCCGCGCTTGGCTAAAGCAGCGTCGTCATAATTGCGCTCATGCTGCATGCGGGCTGTCAAAGCGACCATGCCGAGGTTGTGAGCGTTGGTGATTCGGTCAATATCGCCGGTCAGGCTCATGGAAAACGGCGTCAGCGGGAGGCATTGCGCCAAGCCGCCGCCGGCTGCCGAGCCCTTGATGTTAAACGTCGGGCCGCCGCTAGGCTGGCGGATGGCGCCGGTTGCCCGGCGGCCGCGCTGGCCCAGTCCTTGAATCAGGCCGATCGTCGTCGTCGTCTTCCCTTCTCCCAACGGCGTTGGCGTTATCGCGGTCACGTCGATATATTTTCCCGGCGACTGTTTTGCCAGGCGTTCGCGCACCAGCCGCTGGTCGATCTTCGCCAGTTGCCGGCCCATTGGAATCACTTCGGCAGGCAAAAGCCCGAAATCTGCGGCCAGCCGGTCCACGGGCCGCATGTTCTTCTCAGCGGCCTCGGCGATCTGCCAGTCAGCCATTTTAGTCGGATCAAAATCATACTGTGTCATGCGGGCGCCCTCCTAAGCAAATCATGGCAAATCAGACATGATGCGAAAATCGATCAACACGCCCTCGGAAGTGAAAAATGCCTCCAGCGTGCTGACATAATTGACGGTGTAGACATGTTCTCCAGCTGCCCTGGGATTCATATTTATGCTCTGTCCGTACCGGTTTGCCCGGCGTATGACCGTGCGACGCTCTTGCCAACGGCAGGCAAAGCCAGACGACGTCGCCGCCCGGTCTTGGTAATTGCCGTATTTGGCGATCATGTCATCCAGCGTCGTCGTTCCGGCCCTCAGGCTGACCTGCGCGTCGGCGTAGGCATTCTTCGCTTCTTCAGCCCCGACCATCCGAGTCTTAGTCGCCTTGCAACCGCAAAGCATGACAGCCGCAGCTGCCAAACAGCAGAAAAACAGCTTCTTGGTCATCTTGATGGCTCCATAGTTTCCCGGCTCAGCGCCGGATGTTTTCACTGTTCTGGACAGATGATATCTAGGCCGATGTCAATGGCCGGGGCGCTGTGAGTCAGGGCGCCGACGCTGATAAAGTCAAGTCCAAGATTGCGCAGCCGCGGCAGCCGTTCGAGCGTGATGCCGCCGCTGGCCTCGGTGCGGGCCCGGCCGGCGATGATACGGATAGCCTCGATCATCTCGGCGTCAGTCATATTGTCCAGTAAAATATACTCCACTCCAGCGTCGGCAGCGGCAGCCACTTCGGCTAAAGAGTCTGCTTCGACCTCAATTTCCAGGCGCGGATACTTCTCCCGACAGGCTCGCACCGCCCGGGCAATGGAATCGGGGCCGGCGAATTTCGCCATTTCGCGGTGATTGTCCTTGATCATAATCCGGTCATACAATCCGAGGCGGTGATTCTGACCGCCGCCCATAGCGACAGCATATTTTTCCAGCAGGCGCATTCCTGGCGTTGTCTTCCTGGTGTCTAGGATGCGAGTTGACGAATCACCGAGAGCGGCGACATAGCGCCGGGTGACCGTGGCGACGCCGCACAAACGCTGCAAGAAATTGAGAGCAGTGCGCTCGCCGGTCAGGATGGCCCGTGCTGGCCCGGCGACCGTAGCCAGTGTTGTTCCCGGCTGGCAAAATGCGCCTTCCTGGACATGCGGAGTCACTACCAGGTTCCGGTCAAGTTCTGCGAACAGCGCCGCCACCACCGGAAGACCGGCGCAGACACACTCCTGCCGGGTAATGAAATGCGCCTCCGTCTCCAAATGCTCCGGCACGACGGCCAGAGTCGTAGCATCGCCGCTGCCGACATCCTCGGCCAGCGCCGTGCGGCACAGGGAGCGCAGCATATCGTCATTCAAAATCATGGCTTCTTTCTCTCCTGGACGTAAAATTGGATTATTGAGATGGCGGCCAGCACAGCGACTATCTGGGCAATGACCAGCAAGGAGCCGGCTGGCGGAAGCCAAAGCAGGGTCAGCGCCGCCGCCCCGACCATAAAGCACAGCAGCAGCACCAGCAGCACTGCTTGCGGACGCGTCAAGCCCAGGCGGACAAACCGATGCGATATATGCCGGTTGTCGCCGACGTAAATCGGTAAACCAGCCCGGAGGCGGATGACGACGACGGCGACCGCGTCAAACAATGGCACCGCCAGCACCAGCACCGGAATCAGCAACGGCGACGGGGTCGGACTCTCGGAGGGCAGATAAAACGTGGTCAGAATCCCCAGCACAGCCAGGCAATAGCCGAGGAAGTGGCTGCCGCTGTCTCCCATGAAAATCCGCGCAGGCGGGGCGTTGTGCACCAGGAAGCCGGAAGCGACGCCGCCGACCGAAGCAGCCAGCACCGCCACAAAGTGCTGTCCGCGCAGGACGGCGACGAAGAGCAGGAAAAACGCTGCGATCACGGCCGTGCCCCCTGCCAGGCCGTCCATGTTGTCAAAGAAGTTTATGGCATTGATGACGGTCATAATCCAGAGCGTGGTGACCAGCCAGTTGGCGCCAGGGATGGCGTTGAGGAAACTAATCCGCAGCCCCATCCCGGCCGTGAGCCCCGCCACCACTGCCTGCAAGAGAAATTTCAGCCAGGCTGGCATAGGCCGAAGGTCGTCAATCAAGCCGATGATCGCCAGGATCGTGGCCATGCCGCCGATCATGGTCAATTGCGGCAAAACCGCTGTCAGGCCAGGTCGGTATTCAGCCAAAGGGAAGCCTTCCCGCCGACCTAAAACCCCAAAGACAACCAGCCCGATGACCAAGGTGAGCAGCCAGGCAGCGACCATGCCGACCCCGCCCAGAACCGGCGTCGCCGCCGCATGGTTCTTATGCGCCTCGTGCTTGGGAAGGTCCACGCAGCCCAGTTTTGGGGCAAAATACCGGCAGGTCCATGTGCACAGCCAGGCCAGCACCATGGCAACGACCCACACCAGTAAGTCAATCAACAGCCAATTCATCAAAAGGCCCCCCTAAAATCCCGATGGCTTGACCTTGCCGCCCGCATCATCCGTTCCCTGTCAGTACGGCCTGGACATCGCCTGGCAGACGCACCGGCTTACGCGTTTCCGAGCTGATGATGGCATGGATGGTGTAGCCTTCGGCAAGCAGCACCCCTTCGCAAGTGACGCGGCAATTGACCTGCATACGCACTCCGCGCAGCCAGGCCAATTCTGCCACAATCTCCAGCTCATCGTCATAACGCGCTGGATTCTTGTAGTCAATGCTGGCATGGACAACTGGGAGCATCAGCTTCTTCGCTTCGAATTCCTTGTAGGTCAAGCCGCAAGCCCGCATCAACTCATTGCGCGAACGTTCAAAATAAGTCAGATAATTCCCGTAGTAGACGACGCCCATCTGGTCAGTGTCAGCATACGGGACGCGATAATGGACAATTCCCTGGCGAGTGGCAGTCATAGCCCTGTCTTTCTTTTGATGGCAGCTATCAGCAGGTCTGCCACCTCTTCCTTCTCCATGCCATCGGTCACGAAAATCTCGGCATCGTCAGCCGGCTTCAGGGGTGCGACCGCGCGGGTTGAATCAATCCGGTCACGTTCCGCGATGTCGGCCGCAACGCTGGCCAAGGTCGCACCGGGCGCGACTTCGCCGGCTTGCTGCAAGCGGCGCCGGGCGCGTTCCTCCGGTGACGCAGTGATGAAAAATTTGCAAGTCGCGTCCGGGAGCACGACCGTGCCGATATCCCGCCCTTCCATGATAATGATGCCGAGATGACGGCAGTCGCGCTGGCGGTCCAGCATCCAGTCGCGGACTTCCGGGATACGCGCCACCTGGCTGACGACGGCGGCGACTTCCGGCGCCCGGATGGCCGCCTGCTGCACAGGGACGTCATTCAGAATCAATTGCAAAACGCCTCCTTCGGCTTGGAGACGCAAATCCCATTCCGGCAGTTTAGCGACGACGGCCTCGGGGTCGGTGTCTGGGTCAATGCCTGCTTGCAGCGCTGCCCAGGCCACGGTGCGGTACATGTCGCCGGTGTTGACGTAATATCCACCCAAGCGCTCAGCCAACGCGCGCGCTGCTGTGCTCTTGCCCGAGGCAGCCGGGCCGTCAATCGCAATTTGAATCATCTTCTTGCCTGTCATGGCGCTGCCTCCGGGAGAGCTTCCGGCGCTGTTTCAGCCTCCGCCGGTTGTGCTGGCGCCTCTGTCTGGACTGGCGCCGGCTCGGCAAAGAACAGGCGCAGGCGCTTGAAGATGCGGCTGCCGTCAAAAAAGGTGATATAGACCATCAGGGCGATAAGCAAAAAGGCGAACACATTCTGCAAGACCAACATCACTTTGACCGGCATACGTCGTCGCGTGATGCCCTCAATGCCCGCGAATAAGATATGCCCGCCGTCCAAGACCGGGAATGGCAGCAGATTGATCAAAGCCAGGCTGAACGTAATCAGGATGATAAACGACAAGCCGCCGCGGAGCCCCTCCAGTTTCAATTTGTACCAGAGCATCAGGATAATCCCGAGCGGGCCGCTCATGTGGCGAACCTTGACCTGGGCCCGGCCAGCCGGCGCACCGCCCAGCTTCGCGGTCAGGGGTTTGAACAGCAGCTTCAGTGTCCGCCCCGTGGTGCTGACGACGTTTTCAAACTGCTCCCAGGGTGAAGGATGCCCGATAATGCGCGGAACGCTGTCAATCAACGCCAAGCCGACCTGGTACACTTCCTTGCCGTCGATGGTCACTGGCTTGGCTTGGACATTGCTCAGCACCCGCTCTTTGCCATCACGAATGACCGTGACGTCCAGCGGCTTGCCGTCCGACGCCCGCACTATCTCCGTGAACATCTCGCTGTCCGTCACCTCTTCGCCATTGACCGCCACCAGCCGGTCATTCGGTTGGAAGCCGGCCCGGGACGCAGGCGTATCCGGCACGACGGTTCTGACGGTGACGGCAAACAACAATCCCAGCGACTTGGCGCTGACGTCACCGGCAAGGCGCATTTCCGGCAAGGTAATCTCCTGATTCTGGCGGGCGACGAGGAGCGTAAACGGCTCTCCTTGCAGCGCCTCGATGTCAGCCAGGAGCTTCCGTGCGCTCAATATGCTTTGGCCGTTCAGCGCCAGGAGTTGGTCACCGACTTGCAAGCCAACGTCTGCCGCTGGTGTTCCTGGGAGGACTCCTCCCAGGGTCACTGGATTGCGCGCCACGAAAAATGGCAGGCCGAGATTCTCCATCATGGGATTTGGCGCTGGAACGTAGGAAATGACTTTGCGCTCTTCGCCGTCGAGCACGGTCAGCTCGACCTCGGGGCCGTCGCTATAGACGTATTCCATCTGCAACTCTTCCGTACCGCGTTTGAACGGCTTTCCATTGACAGCGACGATGCGGTCGCCGCTCCGCAGACCGGCCAGCCACTCGGGATTAGGCTCCGGAGTGTAGCGCAGGTCAATCGCCTCGCCATTCCGGTTGACTGTCACCGTCTGCTCTGGCGCGTCAGCAGGAATCGAAAAGCACAGCTCTTCCCACACTGCGTGGACTGGCTCGCCATTCAAGGCGACGATATGGTCCTCCATTTTCAAGCCGTCCTTATACAGCGGCAACGTCGGCGGCACCTCGACGACCACGCACGACCTGGCCGGCACCGGCTCCCAGACTCCAACCAGCCACATGACCGTCGCCAACGCAAAGCCAAACAGGACGTTAAAGAGGGGGCCGGCAAAAGCGGTAATAGCGCGCGGCAATGGTCGACCGGGCGGCAACTTTTCCCCGTCACTCGTAACCGGCTGATCCGTCGGGTCCAGCTGCGGCAACGCCACATAACCGCCAAAGGGGAGCGCGCTGACAATGAATTCAACCCCGAATCGCTTGAAGCCGAAAAGCTTCTTGCCAAAACCCAGAGAGAACCTCTCGACGCGCAAACCCTGCCACAACGCGGCCACTAAATGGCCGAATTCGTGAATGAAAATGCAGAATCCAAAAAAGAAAGCAATGAACAAGATTTTCCAGGTCATGTTCAATGCAAATAAAATATGTTCCACGCTGATGACCTCTGCGTTGACCGGCTTAACCCCGCCCTGCCCCGTCCAAACTGCAACGGAAATGCCGGCATATTGATAAAAACATACTAAAAAAACTCAAGATGATAATCTTTTTTAAGACCATGCTTGACGTAACGTTGTTCCCAAGGCTTGGCCAACAGATAAATATATCCTGTCCCAGCAGAAACGCACGCGCTTGACTGTACTACTATCAGCCAACTTCTTGTTTTTTGTGAAAGATTTTCTTCAAAACAGCGCTTATGTGTCACCCCTGGCGGGGCTCAAAATTATTATCCGCCTTACCCAGGGCTTCGCTACGCTCACCCTGGGCTTCTATGTTGCTAGCCCTTTGGGCCGCCAGTACGACGCACATCA
>JAAZKI010000077.1 GCA_012799905.1 Lentisphaerota bacterium
TTCCTCATGCGTACCTCCTCAGAGCAACTTCCCTAATGTGTCGCCGGTCGATAACCCTTGTCGCACAACCGACGGGCCTCCTCACTCGAAATGAATTTTATTGCAATTATGCTTCTTCCCGGCTTTGTGAAAAAAGGTCATGCCTACAAGCAAAAACTAAGCTATTGCGTCTTTGTCTTCGCTGAAAGCCATTCACGAGTTTTCAATTCCGTTTTTCCTAAAACCGGAAAGACCCCCATTATTCAACCCTACGGGGAATTCGCGCCGTGAACAAGTTGCGCTCCTGGCTTGATTCCAGTTCCAGGTCAGGCGCCTTGGACAGGGCGCGGAGGATGCCGGTGCCGATGCCGCGATAGGGCAACTCTTTGGTGGCAAAGGATGCGATAATCGGATTGCGAATAACCGACACGCCGCTACGAATATTCTCAACGGTCAGATTGTTCGGCAGTGCGCCAGGGCTGATGAGTTCCACGCGGTCATCGAAAATCATAATCCTCCACGGCGCAGAAATGAAGTAATCGCGGTGCAATAGCATGTTGACTACGAGCTCCTCCAGCGCGGCGAATGAAATCTCAAGGTCGCCCAGAGTGTTGAATCCCTTGTCCCCTTGCACATGACGCAGATTGCGGTTCAGGAAAGACATGGCCCCCTTGTGCAAATCCCGAATACAGCCGTCTATGTCCTCGCTATCCCGGTAGAGGTCGCCGGCCGGATCGTTGCCGAAAAAAGAGACCGCCTTGATAACAAATGCGGGTCGGAAACGCTGCGGCTTCCGTCCAAACATCAACAAACCGGCCAAGTTCAGACTTTCTCCGCGTGCGAGTCCCAGATTATTCAACAGCCGACCGATTGTGAGGCCACCCTTCTCCAAGGCTTCATCCAAGCTTTGTCCGTAATTACGCAAAAAAAACTCGCCGAAATGGTCTTTGTTCAAATCGGCAGCGCTAGTGCCATTGACCGGCAGTTCATCAGCGTAAACCAAGTGGGATGCTTGAAGCATCCGCAGAATCTCTTCTCGCGCTGTAATCCGGCGCTTATCTGCCCCCAGCTTGACCCAGAACGCACCGCTTTTGTCGGAATAGGGCTTGGATACGCCTTCAGGAATCAGCACTGCAAGCACCAGGCGGTCGTCTTCGCCGATCCGATGGACTTCGGTTCTCGGATAGATGGACGGACGTATCTTGTCGTTGGCGGCATCGCTGATCTGTGAATTGAGTTCCCGGACATCTGCTTCGGTCAGCCCCGGCACCTGCCCATCATCGTCCACGCCAAACAGGATGGTTCCCCCCCCGCTATTGGAGAAGGCTACCATCTCCTCGGCCAACTTCCTGGCGCCGATGGGTTCGCGCTTGAATTGCGTCCGGCTGTCTTCACCACATCCGATGATTTTAATGAGTTCTGTTGTTTCCATAGCTGTAAACCTCCTTAGCCCAACTGGCTTGTAGGCTCCCAGCCCCGTAAAGGCGACACCATTAGCAACCCCGGGCGAAGCGAAACGGAACCTAGGGTGGAATGAGTCAACGACTTAACGATAAGCTTTCCGGAAAACCTTTCCCCCAAAAACAAGAAATTGGCCGATAGCAATACCAATTCTTTATCTATTCTTTTTCCATTCGCAGTACTTTTTGAAGTCTTCTGCATATAATTTTAAAAACAAAGCAAAAAGAGATGCATCATCTAAAAAACCCGCAACCGGGATAAAATCCGGAACAAGATCAAGGGGACTAATTAAATAAGCAATGGCAAAACCAAAAGCTGCAATTGTCTTCCAGGGAATTTCACGATAATCCCCGTTTTTATAGTCTATAATCATACTCCAAAGTAACTTGACTGTTTCGGCAAGTTCTCCCAGCTTTTCTGCTTTCTTTTTTGCCGTTTTCTCTTTGCTTAAGATATCATCAAGATCACTTTCCGTGAATGATTCTGCACCTGTCTTAGCAGTTTTTTTAAGCATTTCCTCGTCATAGGGTTTTTCCACTGCACTTTCCTTTTTTGAGTTGTTATGGTTTATGCTGGCTAGCCTGAAAACAGATTCAACTTCGTATTTTTGTAATATATTTGCCGATTTTTATCTTGCCATCTCCTACAAAGAGAATCAGATCAATACTGCACAACAATAGTGTCGCCGGCAGCAAGTGAGTCAACGCAGGCGTAGTGGCTTTGTCCGACTAATTCATCGTGCCAGGCGGTAGGCTGTCCATTGCGCGACACGGCGCTGGCGCTGGCGCCGTCAGGCAGATAGAGGCGCAGCTTGGCGTGACGATGGTCGGAGAACAATTTTACGCTCAGGCGGCGGGCTTGGTAATCTGCGGCAAAGTCGTACTCGACGGCCTTGTCGCTGCAAGCATATTCCAACCTGACGCTGGCGCGAGGCTCGCAGGCAGCGGCAAAGCGCGGCGACAACGTGACGTCAGCAAAGAGCTTGTCGTTGTCGACGACGCCGGCAAGGCCAGCGCATTCGGCATGCATGAGTTCAGCGCCACACCAGCAGCGGGGGCCGCCGCCAATGTCCTGGCCTTCCCAGTCGTAGAGAAA
>JAAZKI010000297.1 GCA_012799905.1 Lentisphaerota bacterium
CTATTATGTCGGTGCGCATGGCGGCGCTTCCGGTAATTTCGCCTTTTTGGACGGCCATGTGGAAGGCCTTAAAAGCCCGCGTGGCTTTGCGGAACATTGGTGGAAGGAATACGAGGCCTGGGGCGTGACCAAGCCGACCGTCTATGTCTGGCGCGGCACCGTCCCGCCAGTCAGTACGACGATCGCACCGTGAACGTCCTGCGGTTGCTTGCCTTGGCCAGCTTGTCGAGTGCCGCCAGATGCCCGGCAAAAGGGACTGTTGCCCACTTGTTTGCGCCCGGTGGACGCTTCTTCTTTGCGCCCTGCTGTTTTCTCCATTTCATCGTGGACATCGCCCTTCACGCCCGTATTGGAACACCCAGGATTACAGCAGTGAATGAACTCGCGCGTCGCCGGCGCTCGACAATAACCGCGGGCAGATGTGTATCACCTTTTTGGCCATCATTGTGCTTTCCCGGTTTTCACCCCTCAACCACAACCCCTAAGGAGTAAGTCATGTCCGCTTGTTTTCTGCGTTGTTTGCTGGCCGTTGCGGCTGTTGCCTCCAGTTTGATCACCTGGTCACAAGTCGTCACTGTCTATCCCAATCAGGACTTCGAGGCACCCGCGCTCGGACTTGGGCTGTGGCCGGCAGACAGCCGTTCAACGCTCAACATAGACCGACAGGTGGCCTATTCCGGTAAACAGTCGTTGCGCATTGATGCCCCGGATGCTGGCCAGCGCGCTTTTGCTCTGGTCGCAACCCAGCCTTCAGCTGAAGTCTTCCCGCCCGAGACATTTTTCACCATTTCCGTGATGGTGCGCAAGTCACCCGGAGTGGAAAATCGGGCTGAGCACATCGATTTTTGAGGTCTATGAGATAACTCTGAAAAGGAGAAAAAAATGTTTGTGATCACTGATTTTGGTGCCTTGGGCGATGGACAAACTCTTAACACTGTTGCGATTCAAAAAGCTGTAGACACTTGCAGCCAATCTGGTGGTGGCAGAGTGCTGGTTCCTGCCGGTTTGTTTATCACTGGCAGCATCTGGCTGCGCGACAACGTCGAGCTGCATCTTTGCAATGGTGCTATTCTGAGAGGCAGCAGCAACTTGGATGATTACAATCGTGATGATGCCTTCCCGCAAAATATGCGCAGCGAGCAGGAACAGTGGAACGGCTCGCATCTGCTCCTGGGGGTGGAAGTCAGCAATGTCTCCATCACCGGGCCAGGTTGCATCGATGGGAATTGCGAGGCTTTCTTCGAAGCCCCGGTCAAACCCCGCAAACCGAGCTTTTCCTGGAGCCATGGCATGCGTAAGGCGAAAGACAAGGAGCGCTTGCGGCCTGGCCAAATGATCATGTTTAGCGAGTGCCGAGATATCAGGATGAGTGATTTGGACTTGCGCAACTCCTGCTGCTGGACCTGCTTGTTCCATGGCTGCCAGGATGTCTTCGTCAGCGGCCTGAAAATCAGGAATCCCATTGATGGCGGCAATACTGACGGCATTGATATTGACTGTTGCCGCCGCGTCATAGTCCGCGATTGCAATATTCGCACAGGTGACGACGGCATCACTTTGCGTGGTTCCTTCCGAACTCTGAAAGATAAAAGCGGCATCTGCGAGAATGTGACTATCTCCAACTGTGTTATCGACAGCTCGGTCTGCGCTTTCAGGATCGGTGTCGGCGAGGGCTATATCAGGAATGTCGCCATCAGCAACATCGTCATCGAAAGGGCTGGCACCGGTTTTTTGCTGCAATCGGCCTATAGTCCCAATGCGCCACGCGGTGTCGATATATCGGAAATCGCCATCAGCAATATTCAGGCTCAGAATCTTGCCTACCCCTTGCGCATTATTTCCGGCTATCCCACGGCCACAGCCAAAATCAGCCATATCCGCGTCAACGGCTTCTATGGCCGCTGCCACGGCAACTGCGTGTTCCAGGGCAATGATCAAACTAGGCCACGAGATATACGCCTTAGCAATTGTGATTTTTCCATTGTGCCCGCACCTATCGTATTGGAATCAGCAGAGGACTATCCGCAATATTTTCTGCAGATGGACCGCGTGGATGCAATCACCCTTGATAATTTTAATATCCAGTGGCGCGAGCAAGACGCAACCTGGAAAGGCGCTATCCACAAAGCTGATGTCAGCGATATAAATGTCAACAGCAATTGCCACCTGAACGAACCCTGGTGAACCTAGGGCGGACTGCGTTCATAGACAAAACATTTCATCCACAGATTCCGCAGATTTTTTTGAGGATTGCTGCTTTGACGCATAAGCCAACTAGAATAAAATTTTCATAGTCGGCAACCACCGCAGCGCCGTCAACTATTGTCTGAACTTCTTCCATCCGGCCGTCAAGCAATACATTCGTGACTATTTAAGCGAATACGCCGCTTTCTGCGCCAAGGAGCCACGCATCTTGTTCTACGAATTCGCGCCCGAAACCCTGATGAACTTCAGAACTTCCGCCGGGACTCGCAGCATCGGCTATGGCAAGCACGCAAGGCTCGCTTTCCAGGAACACTTGCGTCAGCGCTATCAGGACATAGCCGCCGTCAATGCTGCCCTCGGAACCGATTTCGCTGACTTCAATGCCGCCGTACAGCCGCCGGACCCGCTCGCCCAAAAGCGTGAAACCGTCACCCCGCTCGATGCGGAGTTCGAAATTTTCCGGGAAAATAGTTACATGGATTATCTGCGCAGCATCAACCAGGCGATCAAGACCGCTGACCCGTCCAAGCCGACGGTGGCGAGGTTTAGCGGCCTGATTACGGACATGAACGGCGCCCAGGTCTTTGATGTCTGCGACATCGTTTCCCATCATTGCCGGGCACCGCGAATGCAGATGGTCTACCCCTATCTCAACAGCATGAATCGCCATTACCGGCGCGGATTGGGCTATATGGAGGACTTCTGGGGCTGCCAGGATGCCCAGGATCGCATCGATGAGGAACAGGCCCAGCGACGCGGACTGGAAAAGCACGTCGCCAGATCGCTGATCTGGGGGCGCACCCTGCAGATGAAATGGTATTCCTATACTACCGGAGCTTATATCTTCACCTACAACGGCAATTGGATGAGTCTCCGGCATGACCTGACGACTATGCGCTATTGCGCACCGGCACTTGGGGTCACCTTGCGCAAGTTGGAAAACTTCGACTGGGTGTTGACGCATAGTGAGATCACCCCCGGGCGCATCCTGCTCCTACAGCCTTCGGCCAGCATGCGTAACTTACGTCCCTCACATAGCGTTGCCGGGGATATGCAGCAATTCCATAATTTTCTGCAGGCAAATGGCTTTGTTTATGAGAGTCTGCCCGAGGAATTTCTCTTGGACGGGCGTGTTTCGCTGTCCGAGTTTGATGTCGTTCTGCTACCCCGTGCCCAGTATATGGCCACAACGCTGCAGGCGCAGCTGGCCGACTTTGTCAATGGCGGCGGCACACTGGTGGCCATGGCCGACTTGCCGACGGCAGACGAGTTGGCCAGGCCGGGCGCGGTCTTCCAGCAGAAGCTGGCCGCCGCCGGCAAGACACGCGAATGGAAAACTGCTGACCAAGCTTGGGCGACGGAGAGGTACCATGCCGCCGGACGCGTCCTGCGGCTGACTGCCGGCGTGGGCACGGGAATCCCAGCCGCCGATTTGGTGGCTATGCTTAAGAAATGCGCCGGCAGGGATGCTTGGGCCGACGGAGATGTCCTTGAGGTTATCCTGCGCCATGCGGAAGATGGCAATGATTATCTCTTTGTGCAGAATCCCGACCTCGACCAGACGCGCGCCGCAACCCTCAAGTTTACCGTGCCCTGTGCGCAGCTGATTGATGCCAGTTTACCTGGCGGAGTGGCCGTGCCCATGAGGGTGGAAGGCGTGGTGAAATCCGCGCCAATCCGACTGGGCCCGGCGGAAACCGCCGTGCTCTGGCTGAAACGCTGATGCCTGGCAAGAATTAGTGACGGTATTATTCGGTTTTCAAGTTGAAAAGTGGGATTGTTGCTGATAACAATACATACAAGGAGAGTCCGATGGAATACAAAGAAATCACGGCAAAGCTTTTGTTGCGTAACTCCTTCACCTTGATTGAGTTGCTGGTGGTTATCGCCATCATTGCCATCCTGGCGGCCATGCTGTTGCCGGCTCTGGGCAAGGC
>JAAZKI010000229.1 GCA_012799905.1 Lentisphaerota bacterium
GGGGCGAGGGGCTTTTTCTAGGGGCGAGGGGCGAGGGGCGAGGGGCGAGATGAGCTTGGACTACGTTGTCCGCCATGTCTGCCGCATCCACCGACGCGCAGCGGCAAGGGACGCAGCAACCGCCGTCCACAACGTCCACTATGTCCACCATGTCCACAGCAGCAAAGCGGCACAAGCGCTGAAAACGGGAAAAATCTCTCTGGCCAACTTGCATAGTGATATCCGGCATATATTTTATTATCGTTGAAACACTTCAACGATGTTTAAAAAAAAGCGCCGGATTTTCCCCGTATGATTCAATCTGTTCAGAGAGCTTTGGGATTGCTGTCATTGATTGCCAACGCCGGCGACTCTGGCTTGTCCCTGACAGAGCTTTCCGAGCGTTCCGGGTTGAAGACGCCGACCACCCACAATATGCTGTCGACGCTGGAGGATTGCGGCTACATTGCCCGGCTCCCGGACAATCGTCGTTACGTCTTGGGGCCGATGGCCTTGCAGATGGGGCGCCGCCATGAAGACGCCAAGCGCCTGGCGATGATCGCCCAGACGCCTATTCGGGAACTAAACCAAGAACTGGGTGAAACCGTCATTGTCACCCTGTTTCAGAACTATCGCCGTCGCACCGTCGTCGCCTTGGAAAGCAAACATCCGCTGCGAGTAGGCGGCGACATCGGCGACGACGACCGCCTGTACGACACGGCTACCGGCCGCATGATGCTGGCCATGGTCCCCAAGGACGACGTGGCTACAGTCCTCGACAACCTCGGGCTGCCCGAAAAAAGATGGCCCCAGGCCAGCAGCAAAACAGAATTGCTGAACCTCCTGTCCGCCATCCGCCAGGATTGCTTTGTCCTATACACTGCCAGCGGCGGCCAAGTGATAGCCCTTGCCGTACCCTTGACGCTCACCGACGGCCCACCCGCCGCCATCGGCATCAACTTCCCTGCCAGCCGGTACGCCAATGTTGACTATCGTGCTGTCTTCGGCGAACGCATGGCTGCCACCGCCCGCAAAATCGAAAGCAACTGGTAGGCGGCTACTGCCTGCCACGCCCTTTTTATCGTTCCCTGCCTCAACCTGTTTCGCAACTAAAACAGCAAGGAGAAACCCACATCATGGACGCCGCAGAAGTCAAAAAAATGGCCAAGGAGTTTGGCGCCGATTTAGTCGGCATCGCTCCTATCAGCCGCCTGCAAAACCTGCCCCCTCAACGCAACCCACTCTCTATTTCAGACCGCACTAAAGCCGTCGTCGTCATCGGATACCGAATCCTTCGCGGCGCCATGCGCGGCATCGAAGAAGGCACCAATTTCGGCTCCACCTACGGAATGTTCGGCAACAACTGGCTGGAACACGAATTCCTCGCCCGGACAGCCTACCTGCTCACCAGCTGGCTCGAAGAACAAGGCGTCGAAGCTATCCCACTCCTGCCCAGCACCGAAGGCAGCGGCCAAAACTTCCCGGACTACCGCGTCGTCGCAGAAGCCGCCGGACTGGGAAAAGTCGGCAAAGGCGGATTCTTCCTGACCAAGGAATATGGCCACCGCCAACGCTTCGCCATGATCCTCGTTGACGCCGACCTGGCGGGCGACCCAATCCAAGATATCGACTTCTGTAACGACTGCGACGCCTGCGCCAAAGCCTGCCCGCTGCAAGCCATGACCGTCGGCAGCGATGGCGCCGTCGCCATTGATTTAGACTTGTGCAGCCGCTGCCAGAACGGCGCCTCACCCAAGCCCAGCTCCTGCGACAAAGTCGACCGCTACGCAGCCGCATGCGGACGCGCCTGCATGATCGCACTCGCCGATAAAATCACCAACAAATTCGCCCAGCCTTTCCGCAAACGCCAGGCCTGGAGCATCGGCCTCCGCGGCGACAAGAAACTCGACGGCGAAAAAGTCGCCTTTGTCGGGGGTGTCTGCCCAAAACAGTAATGGCAACTATCCTTCACCTTTTATTCCGGGAGATAGGCTGATATCATGGATACCAAAACCCTTAAAGAAATGGCGAAAAAATTTGGCGCTGACCTGATCGGTATTGCGTCAATGGACCGTTTCGCCCAAGTCCCTGCCACTGCTAACCCGCTGTCGATTTTCCCGCAGGCAAAATCGATGATCGTCATCGGCCGCAAGATTCCCTTCGGGACCATACGCGCCATTGACCAGAGCGCCGCCAACACCATATCCTACGACAGGTTCGGCTTCTTCTACCTCGAAGACCAGCTGCTGGCCAAGACGACCTATGACCTGTCCATCTGGGTAGAGACCCAAGGCTTCGAGGCCGTGCCCATATTCGGCTATGACGCCAAGGCCGCTGCCCGCCAGCCCCTCGGCGCACCAGTCGCCGAAGGCAAACCAGCGCCGAACGTCTACGTTGACTGGATGTTTGCCGCCCAGGCCGCCGGACTCGGCGAAATCGGCAAGAATGGCCTCTTCCTCACCCCAGAATACGGCCCCTGCCAACGCTTCGCCATGCTCATCAGCGACTTCGAATTCACGCCTGACCCAATCAGCAAACCGCGCCTCTGCGCCAACTGCCAAGCCTGCATTGACGCCTGCCCGCTGCAAGCATTCGAACCGGAAACAACGACTAAAGAAGGCATGACTGGCGCCGAATCAGACGTCGCTAAACGCCTAGAAAACATCTGCGTACAATGCAAAAATGGCGCTATCCAGACGAATTTCGGACGCTTCAACACCATCGACCGCATCGCCGCCTCCTGCGGTCGAGCCTGCCTCGCAGCCCTGACCGAACGCGGCCTGGTGAGCAAATTCCCGGGCGGCCGCTTCCGCACCAAACCGACCTGGGCCGTCGATTTACTCGGCCGTGAAATCAAAGCCTAACACCCAGCGGGAGAAAAACATATCATGGAAAAAACACTGACATCAAAAATGCTCAAGGACCTCGCCAACCGGCTCGGCGCTGGCGGCGGTGGCGCCGAGGTACTCGGAGTGGCGAACATCGAACGCTTCGCGGAAGCGCCGGAGCGCATGCACCCGAAGAACATCTTCCCGGATTGCAAATCCGTCATCTCCATTGTCCAGCCGATTCCGCGCAGCACCTATCGCGGCATCACCGAAGGCACCTACTGGCCTAATTACACGTATTATTCCTACAACCGCCTGAACACCCTGTTCCGACCCATGGTCACCCACGAAGTCGCTCGCTTCATTGAGGACCACGGATATGAGGCCGTCCCCGTCTATCCCGGCGTACCCGAGACCTACCGCTCTGAGTCTGAGCCAGTCGCCCCTGGCCGCCCAATTCCGGAAATCAATATCCAGGTGCGCATCGCTGCCATGGCCTGCGGACTAGGCGAAATCGGTTGGTCTAAAGTCTTCATCCATCCGGTGTTCGGCCCCCGCGTCCGCATCGGCACTATCCTGACCGACGCCGTGCTAGAGCCCGACCCGCTGATCAAGCCGAAAACCCTCTGCAAACGCTGCATGCGCTGCGTGCCAGACTGCCCCGGAAACGCCATCCCCGGCAAAAATGACCGCCCGTCCATCAAAATCCACATTGACGGCCAGGAATTCGAATGGGGCGACGTGTGCATGGGCCGCTGCACCGCCACGCATCATGGCGTCAACTGGAAGGCATCGCCGTTCATGAAACGCTTCTTCCCCGGCTTCAATCTCGACATCTGCAACACCACCATGTCCGAGGAAACAGCCTATAAAGCCGGCTACACTCTCGCCGGCGGGCAGTGGGGACGAATTAATCCGGAGTTCCCCGGCAACAAGGTGGTGCCTTTCTACAAGCAAATCCTTGAGCACACCGGTTACTTCGCCGTCTGCGGCGCCAAGGGATGCATCCGCGCCTGCATGGAATTCCAGGAAAAAAGTA
>JAAZKI010000503.1 GCA_012799905.1 Lentisphaerota bacterium
ATCATAAGACAATGTATCACGGCATTCATTCAGACAGGAGAACGAGAATGACGGCAATTTTGAAGAAGACCCCGCTACTGTCCAGGGCAGTGACTTTGAGCATGTTGCTTTTCCTGTTAGCGGCCACTGGCCTCCAGGCTCAGGCTCGAAAATGGTCGATTTTGGATTGGGATGACGATGGCGTCGTCAACGCGAACGATGGGGTCTTGGGGGCGGATGCCTTCGATCCGCTGAAAGCGCCGAACCAGGCGGGGCGGGCCTTGATTCTCTCGGCTTTGCGGGCTGCTGGCGGCATTGAGCTTCCGGAACCGTCGCGGTTTCAGCCCAATCAATCCTTCATTCTTGAATTCTGGTATTCGCCGGTGGCCGATGGCACGGGCAAGGCGAATGGAACCTTCCTGGAATACCAGGATGCGACCAGTCACTATACGTTGTCTGTTTTAAATTCCGTGGTCAGGCTCGATTTTGACGGCACGTTGCTGACGGCGCCGGCAGAATTAGCTCCTTTGACCACGCTGGCAGACGATGCGGTCTGGTATCATATCGCGGTGGTCTGCAAGGACAATGGCGCTGGCGCTGACGTGGTGCTGTTGGTGGACGGGACAGACGTTGCCGCCCAGTCTATTGCGACCCTGCCAACAGTCACCGGGGCGTCTGAAGCCCGGCTCGGCAAAGACTTCAACGCCGGCTACCTGGATGAAGTGCGCCTCTGGTCAGCAACCTATACCGACGCATTTGCCGACCTCGCCGCAGCTGTCACAAGCGTGGCTGACAATCGTTTCAACCTGGCCAACTATCCGCAGGCCGGCCTTCTCGAAGCCTATTACCGGTTTGATGACGGCGGTGAATTTATCGAAGACTTTGCGCATGAGCCTGATTTCACCGCCATGAAGGCTCAATACGACACCACCGACCACCTGGACCCGGCTGAGGTGGCCGTCATGGAGGACGCCTTTGACGAGGCCTGCAAGTATCGCCTGGCAGCAGCAGACGCCGGCGTTCGGATTGGACATCTCTATGTTGACCCGGCTAACCCGGCTACCTTTGATCCGACTACAGCGACAGAGGCCAATATATACGCGCGCGGGCATGCTCTCTGGGTCACGGGCCATGGAGCGGCCTTGCCCGAAGCCGAATCATTGCGCAATAATTCGCTGGACGATGACGGCGACGGCTTCAAGGATGACGGCCGCGCCGGCTTGGATGCGGTGCGCGCCTATGCAGTTGTCCGCCAAGGCAATGCGCCCGCGCTCAAGACGACCATTGCGAACCCGGCTCGCGAATTCATGGTCTATGACCCCCAGGGCAATCCGCTCTGGATCGTCACCAGGGACACGAACCAGGCGCCGCCGGCCGCGTCAGAACACTGGAAGGATGCCGATGACATCGTCCTGACTCAGAAGGGCCTGGCCGACCGCCTGTCTACTATTGACAACCCAGACAATGCGGCCATCGCGTTTTTCACCGATGGCTTGGATTATGATTCAGACGGCATTGCCGATGATACGGCCATTCACATGACCTTGAAGAGCGCACATGGAACGGGCGATGCGGATGACGATGGCATCCCGGACGATGACGAATTGGCCGGCGCCATACCCGGCGGCCGCGAAGTGACTGATCCGAACAATCCCTACAGCCCGCTGATCAATCGCGCCCTGGACCTGACTTTCCAGGGCGAGGCGTACGCATACGTCACCGGCTTCACCGGCCCGAACATGGTGACCAGCACGACCCCGGCTAATGACGGCTTCACGGTTGAGATGTGGTACAAGGTTCATCCGAACAATACGCTCACCACCGGCGCGTTGCTGTCCAAGACGGCTGCGCCAGGCGTTACCGGTGACTTCTGGTTCGGCTTTGAAGATGGTTTCCTCACCTTGAAATACCGGAACATCGCCGGCACGCACAGTTCCGGCACTTTCACGGCTCGACGCTTCATTGATCCTAGCCTGGGCTGGGTGCATGCCGCTGCCTCGGTCAAGCGAGACGCCACCCACCCGACCGGCGCTATGCGCGTCAACTTCGTGGTTTACGCTGATGGCCAGGAGTACAATTCCGAGGATATGCAGATTCTCGGCGTGCCGAACGTCAGCTCCGCAGTCATCGCCGGAGCCAACGAACCCGGCGACCTGATTTTTGGCACGCGCGGCGAGCAGGGCATCCGTCTGCTCATGGACGAAGTCCGGGTCTGGCGCGGAGCGCGCACCCACGCGCAAGTGACCTCGGTACGCAACCGCTTCCTGACTGAGGCTGACGGCGCTGCCAATTGGACCCCGCTCACCGCCTATTTCCGTTTTGATGACGGCGGCGCGACCGCCGATGACGCACGCGCCGGCATCAACACCGCCCGCGCCGCCAAGATGGGCGCTGCCGCCCGCTTTGACGAAGTTATCATCGAGTCCACCGCTGAAGGCCACGAGACCTACGAGTACCTTTACAGCGACAGTGACGGCGACCGCATTCCGGATTTCTGGGAATATCGGTTCTTTGGCAACTTGACCACGGCTGGCCATGGCGATGTCGACCACTACACCGACTTTGACGGCGACGGTTTGAATGACTATTATGAATACCGGCTCGGTCGTCATCCAAGGGAAATTGACGACCCGGCAGTCTATGACACGGACGCTGATGGCGATACGCTGACTGTCTTGCAGGAACAGCAGTTTGGCAGCAATCCATTCCTGGTGGACTCTGATGACGACGGCCTGGCTGACAATCTGGAAGTCGCTGGCTGGAACACGGCTCTGCACGGACAGGTGACCAATCCGAACTACAGCATCGCGCATTGGGATGGGAATACCACTACGCCGAACTTGGCTCTTGATTTGGCCCAGGTCGCGGCAGCGGCGCCTGGCGGCATTGTGCTGCCGAAGCCAGACCGTTTTGTCAGCATCAGCGGCTCTTACAGCCTGGAAGCCTGGTTCAAGCCTGCTGCTGCCAACTCCGGCACGCTGATGCGCTTGTACAGCACCATTAAGAATGACGGCACGGCTGACAATGCAACAGTCCTGGCTCTCGGCCTCCAGGCTGGCAAGGCAATCGCCACGACAGCCGGAGCTACCGCCACCGGTTCGACTGTGCTGGCGGCGGACGAATGGCATCACCTCTGCGCTGTCCTTGATTATGCCAAGGGCACGGTCGCCATCATCGTCAACGGCATGGAGATCAATTCGACCGCAGTCAGCGCCATGCCGGTTTACGGCTATATGAACGGCCTGACCCTCACCCTCGGCGGTGACGGCGCAGCCTCCTTTGCCGACGGCTTGCTTGACGAGGTCAAGGTGTTCAACAGCGCCCGCGCCATCACCGCGGTCAATGCTCAGCGCTTTGTGGCGGCTGACCAGCAGACCCTGGGCCTGGTCGCCTACTATCGCTTTAACGACGCTGGCGCCACGATTGAGGACTTTACGCATCCACACCCAGCCGCGCTGGGCGACCGCCCCGCAGCCTATGCCCTCGCGCATCCGACTGATCCGTCCAAGAAGACCTCGGAATGGCTGGCAGACAGCGACGCGCCAGTAGCTAACGAACTGCCAGGCGCTATCCCGAATTGGTGGGCAAGCCTCTATCGCACCGCCGGACGGCTCGGCGTGAGGGAATTCCAAGGCCATTACTATGAAGTAGCCCCGACCAAACTGTCCTGGACTGATTCCAGGAATGCGGCTGCGGCTGCTGGCGGCACGCTCGCCATCATCGGCTCCGCCGCCGAAAACGCCTTCCTGTTCAACAATATGCTGAGCCGCCAGAGCGGCAGCTGGATCGGCCTGACTGATGAGGACGTCGAAGGCGAATTCATCTGGCTTGACGGCACGCCCCTGGCCGGCAATTACAGCAACTGGTCGACCCGCGCTGTCGGCGGCAATACGGACGAGCCCAACAACGGCTTCTGGGACGGCACTGCTCATGGTGACGAAAACTATGCATTCCTGGTCGGCGCCGGCAGAACTAACCCGCGGCTGGTTCCGGGCTATTGGAATGACGCGACTGACGTTGAGCAGCACAATGACCAAGACTCCTATATCATCGAATACCGCAATTATCTCAATGTCAATGCCGCTGGTGATGACGACTGGGACGGCGATGGCCTGAGCAACTATTACGAGTACCTGGTCGGCACCAATCCGCTGCAAGCGGATACGGACAATGACGGCCTGGCCGACTCGGCCGAGCACTTCGGCGCTTACGAAATGCCGAACTTGATCGCCCAGCAGTACGGCACGATTCCGCAGCCAATCGCCGGCGCTGACCTTGACAATGATGGCGTCAGCGATTTCGTCGAGTACGACAATGGCGCTGGCGCACTGGATGCCGCTTACAACAGCCGTCTCCCGCTGGTATTCCGTGAACTTGTTTTGGACGGCGGCGGCTCCTACGTCAATCTGCCTGATTTGTATGATTACGCTTTGGCGACCTACACGTTGGAAACCTGGATTAAGCCGGAAGCCAACGGCCAGGGTGTTCTTATCCAGCGCCAGGTCGCAACCAATGCCTACAATTACAGCCTGAGCTTAACCGCTCAGGGCGCTTTGCAGATGACTTTCCATTATGCCGATGATAGCATCGTCAAAGAACAGACCGTCGCTTCCAAGGATGAATTGGTGGTCATGGACGGCGATACGTGGACTCATGTCGCGGTGCGCATGCAGAAAAAAGCTCCGATCACAGAACCTGAGGATGCGCATAAATATACTTTGACGTTCTTTGTCAACGGACGGCCGGTTGAGACGACCCAGGATGTGGTTGCGTTCGATTTGCTGTACGCGCCTTTGCGTTGGGCGCAAGGCCCGGCCTTCACCAGGATTGGCAGCGCTACGGTCGGCGCTGGCTTCACCGGCGCCATGTTCGAATGGCGTCTGTGGAATGTTGGCCGCAGCAATGCCGCCATCGCCGCTAATTACGACCGGGAACTGGCTGCCAGCGACCGTAACGGACTGTTCGCATGGTTCCGGTTTGATGACGGCCCCGAACGCGAAGCCGCTACGGACGCGCCCTACGGACGGGCCGGCGATACCGTGGAAAACTTCGCACAGGCGCAGGACTGGCTGAGCGGCTGGCTCAATGCTGGCCGGTTGGTCAATGCCACCATCCAGAAGGCGCACTCGCAGCCATTTGCTGTTGACAGCGACGGCGACGGCATTGCCG
>JAAZKI010000471.1 GCA_012799905.1 Lentisphaerota bacterium
CATTGAGCCGCAGGGCGCCACCCCTCTCATCCTGTCTCACTTAGGTTCCCACAAGTCATCCGTCTCATCCTGGCGCCATTTCTGGAGATGGAAAGCATGATGCCAGCGTGCAGTACAGAATCCTGCTCAAGCACAAAATAACTATGATTCTGCAAAAAACCGTTTGAAAAAGGGCGTGTGGCGACCTATTTTTCCTGCGGGCTTAGAAATCAGACCCCACCCACCCAAGGGGGGCCACCCTCCCAAATTTTGTCACGCGCGCGTAAGATGCGAGCTTAATATCATTGGCTGACCTATTACCCATCCGGTAATCAACACTCTGGGCGGCTTAACAATTATTTCACCAAACGCGGACTTGCCTTTTTCTTTTTGACAGATTATACTTCTTCATCGCCGAAATTGTTAGCGCATTATGTCAATGTCCGACCGTCGCCTATTTGTTCTGGCGGCGGATGTTTGCCCGTGCCGATTTTCCACCAAGGCTATTAACCCTATCGGAGACCTGCCATGAAACAACTATGGAAACAAGCTGTTCTCTGCCTTCTGGGGATTGCCGTCACCTTGAGCGCTGCCGACCCTCTGCTCGGAGACCTTGGGCTTGACAGTGCGGCTGCCCGCGAGGAGAAAGCCTTTTCCTGCTCGCCTGCGCCCCCGGCCAAGCCCCCGGCCCAGCATTCCTCGGCCGAAGGACTGCCGCCGCTGCCGCTGCCGGTCGTGCCGCTGCGCCGCACCGAGAAGAAGAATCCGCCCCGGCCGCCAGTCCTCATTGCTAAAATCGCCACCCAGCGCCAAAGCGACTGGGCCACCAACCCGTCCGACGCCAAAAACCTGCTGAAATGGATGGCCAAAACCCTCAATGTCCACTTCAGTGACATCAATCTGCCGGAAAATCAAATCCCCAGCGATCCTAAGAGCGTGCCAGTTCTCTATCGCACCGGCCACGACGCCTTCAGCTTCACGCCGGAAGTACGGCAGCGTTTGCGCTCCTATCTGCTGAACGGCGGCGCCCTGATCATGGAAGCCTGCTGCGGACGGACAGCCTTCGCCGAATCCGCTCTGCGGGAAATGCGCGCATTGTTCCCGGAACGGCCGCCCTATCGCCTCGCCAACGACCACCCGCTCTTCCATTCCTATTTCGATATCAAGGAAATCAATTACCGACCAACCGCACTCAAGGCCGGCGCCCGCAACGGCGACCCGGCAGTTATCGGCATCGATATCGGCTGCCGAACCGCCGTATTCATGTTCCGCTGGGATGTGAGCTGCGGCTGGGATGAACAGCCTGACAGCGAACACCATCGCTGCATGGGCTATGAGATCGAAACCGCCAAACAACTCGGCGCCAACCTGATGGCTTATATCAGCTCAGAACGCTCAGCAGCACTCCCACTTAGCCAGGCGCTACAATTCATCGACGCCGAAAAAACCAAATCCGGCAAATTCGTCGTCGCCCAGGCTAAATACCACGGCCTCTGGAAATGCCGGGACGCGGGCCTATCCATGCTCCTAAATAGCTTCCATGAGCAGACGAAAACCCCGGTCTGCTTCGAACGAGAAGAAGTGGCCCTGAGCTCAAATCGGATTTTCGATCTGCCCCTGATCTACCTGACTGGACATCAGGACTTCACCCTGACGCCGGCCGAACGCGCCAATCTCGCACAATATCTCCGCCAAGGCGGCATCGTCTTTGCTGAAAGCTGCTGCGGTCGTGAGAGCTTTGAGACCGGATTCCGACGCGAATTGGCCACCATCCTGCCTGGCGCACAGCTGGAGCGGCTGCCCGCTAATCACCTGATTTTCATGTACCCCAACGCCATCAAAGACGTCCAGCCAACCTCGGCCCTAGCCGAAAAGCTGTCTTCCAAGGGCCGAGTCGCCCCGGAACTGTACGGACTGAACATTGACGGCCACCTGGCTGTCATCTTTTCGCCGCGCGGGCTGGCTTGCGGCTGGGAACTGGCTCAGTGCCCATACTGCGGCGGCATCCATGCCAAGGACGCCCTGGCTCTGGGAGTCAATGTGCTCAGTTACTGCCTGCTGCATTAGTCCAAAACGCCACCCATATGCCCATGCCACCCGTCCCCGACCCCAATCCGCAATGCTGGTCGTATGACCTCGGCAATGGCTGGACGGCTCTGGCCGGCAAGACGGCCGAAGACAACGAATGCCTGTCCTTGCGCGTCGCCCACCCAGAAGACTACTGGTTCCATGTCGCTGGACAGCCCGGCAGCCATGTCATTCTGCGACGACCAGCAGACGACCAGAACGCCGTGCCGGACAAAGCCCTGCTGACCAGCGCTGCCGCCATTGCCGCCTGGCACAGCAAAGCCCGCCAGGGAGGCGTCTGCTCAGTCTCCTGCACCAAGGCAAAATTCGTCGGCAAACCACGCGGCGCCCCGCCAGGCACTGTCTCTATCAGCCATGAACGCATCCTCCGCGTACGCCCCGGACTGCCGAATTAGGGGCGAGGGGCGAGATTTAGGGGCGAGGGGCGAGGGGCGAGGGGCGAGATTTAGGGGCGAGGGGCGAGATTTAGGGGCGAGATTTAGG
>JAAZKI010000610.1 GCA_012799905.1 Lentisphaerota bacterium
AACCACGTCCACCCAGCCCACCACGTCCACAACAGCCGCGAAGCGGCGAAAGCCCGGAGGGCGATACATAGAAGCCCAGGGTAAGCCGGGCCGTCAGGCACGGTGCAGCCCTGGGTGAGATGGCATATATTTGGAGCCCTGTAAGGGTGACACATAAATTACGTTGTGGACGGAGAGTCCACCCTAAGATAGAAGGAGAGATTTGGCACAGCGGTTGTGCTGGTAGACGTCTGGTAGTGCCCCTACTGGGCACCATTTTTGGGGGCATGCCTCCCCCAGGCTAAAGCCAGGGGTTAAGCATGGTTAAGCGCCTACGGCGCAAAATGGATGCATAAATGCTTTATAGGCAGCTTTCTATGAAATCGGCAATGTGTGGTTGCTGGAGTGATATTTGACAGCGCACGTAGGAATCATAGCCATCGCATGAGAGACCAATCCCATCTACGCCAGCCTGAAGGTTAACAAGCATTCATCACAAGATTTCGTACATTATTGTTATGTTCATATATAATTTGAGGGCAAATCCGTCATTGATTGAAGCTTGGAGTTCCGGCGTGCTGCGGTGCCAGGCGCCCTGGGTAAGGCACTTTAGTGGACAATGGACAATGGACTATAGTGGACTTTAATGGACGTTAGTAGACGATGGACTGTGGACAGACGTGGACGTTAGTGGAGAGTGGACGTGGACGGAAGTGGACTTTATGTGGACGTTAGATAGCAAGGCAACTGTCGTCCATGTGCTTTATGAAAATTATCCATGTCCTGCACATTAACTTTCTTGCGGTTTATTCTACGATGAAGGTTTTTTCTGCTTTCAGGCCGGTATTGACGTTGATGATCTGCACGGTCCAGGCGCCTGGTTCGGCATTCCAGGCAATCTGTCCACTGAAACTGCCGCAATTGTCGCTGCTACGCATATTTCGGCTGAAGAGCCGGACTGGTTTCGCCTTGGGATCAAGCAGTTCCAGGTGGAAGACCAGCGGGCCAGTGCCGTGGTTGAGGACATATTCGCCGGACAGCATAGCGCCGCGCGGCAGAGAGGACGGCAGCTCCAGCTGCAACTCGGTGGGCTGAGTGGGCATAATGCTGTAGAGCTGACTCCAGCCATCCACGACGTTGCAGGTGAAAGAATTGCCCTGGCCAATATATTTGCCTTCGCGCACCGAGTAGATGTACCCGGAACAAGGCAGCTCAACCTTGACTTCAGTAAATTTGTCAAAATCGAATTTTGTGCCCTGGTAATTGGTCTGGAGTAGTCCGAAGACGTAGTTGGGGCCGTCTTGGCGCAGGATGGTCATGCAGGGATAGAGTTCGCCGTTCAGGGTGGTGATGCGGCATAGCGGGGTTACGCCACATTCCTGCAGCAGGCTGCTGAAGATGCGGCGCAGGTTCAGGCAGAATTGCGCCGCACCGGAGGCCACCATGGCGACTTCTCCGCCTCCGCCGAGGTTGATGTTCTGGTATCCGCCCGGCATCAGATTGGCCAGGATGGCTCGGCCGGAACCCAGTTTCTTTTCGCTGAAGACCGGCACTTCGGCTTCCGCCAGGCGGAATTTTCCGGTGACGCCGTTGATGGTCAGCTCCCGTGCCAGCGGTGCGATGGCTGTGCTGCTGGTGGGAAAGAGCCGGCTCAGAATCGGATTTTCGCCCCGGGTGCCGTGCTGATTGAAGCGCCCCGGCGCGAAATCGGCGAGCAGGGTTCCGCCGCGTTCCACAAATTGCCGCAGAGCAGTGCTTTCCTGGTCTGAAAGCGAGAGCACTGCGGGGAGAATCACGACCTTGTAGTTTGCCGGCACGCCGTTTTGGGCCAGGTCGTTGTAGGCCAGAAAGCGGAATGGTATCTTGAGGTCGCTGAGCAATGCGTTCCAGCTGTTCTGGGTCTGCTGCCATTCATTGCTGCCGATAGTCCCCACTGCGGCAAAGAACGACGCATGCGAGTACAGTACTGCGACTTCAGGCGATTCCTTGGCCGAGAGCACCAGCTTGCCAGCGCCGCGTTTGATCTCTTTCAAGGTCTCGGAGTAGACGCACAAGCTTTCGCTCGGAGTCAGGTCGCCCAGCATGGCGCTGCCATGCCAGTTGGGAATCAGTCCTGCGCCCCGGAACAGGTTGTCCCAGAGGGTAGTGTGGTTGTACTGCTCATAGCGGATATGCGCGGGGGTGTAGCCGCCACTCCATTGACCGCCCTTGAATCCAGGCGGTGAGAAGCTGTGCACCAGGGTGCGCTGGATGCCGCTGTAGTAGGCCAGGAATTCGAAATGCGGCATCATCTGCACCCAGTCATAGCCGTAGCCGGGGTTCTGAGTGCCGGAGAGGCCGGCCTTAGTGCCAGGGACGGCTTCTTTGAGGGCGCTGATTACGCTGCCACACCATTTATGAGCGAACGTCCAGGACATGAACATCTTGTGATCCAGCCAGCGTCCCATGCGATTCTGGTCGGGCAGTTCTTTGAACTGCACCGGCGTTACGGCCTCCCAGTCCGGGAACTGACAGCCCCACTCCTGGTTGAGTGCTTGCAGCGAGGGGTAGACCACTTGCAGATGCTCGCGGAAAGCTTTGAGACAATGCGGCGAGTAGCAGACGGATTGTCCCAAGCCGGCTTCGTCCTGCAGAAAATGATGCTTGACATCATAGTAGCGATAATTCTGCTCCTGGGCGGTCTGGAGAATTATCTCCTTGGCGGCGCGTTGCAGTTCCGGGTCGGAGAAGCAAGGTTTCCGGATTGGGGCGGTGACCGGGTCGCCTTCGTAGTCCACCTCCGGGCGTCCGAAGACTCTGCCGCTGCCGATTGGCCCTGGCGCCAGGTCGAGATTGCGCAGATTGCGGAAGAGTCCTGACCGGATGTTTTTCTGACGGTAGCCGCTGGAGACCATATCGAAGCCGAGGTCGCGCAGAATTTCGTTCATTTGCGGTCGTGCAATCCACATATATCCATGGACATCAGTGATATCCAAGGCCGGCCCGGGCAGAGAAATTTCCTCCCAGCGTCGAGCCAGCAGTCGGCCGTCTTTTTTCAGATGCAATGCAATTCGGCACAAGGTGGTGTATGGCCCGGGTAGGTTGACCGAGAACTCATTGACTGCGGTTGCGCTTCTGCTTTCGCGGGCGGTCTCGCGGAAATCCGTATCTTCGAAGATGCATTCCAGCGTGCATCCTTCTGGCGGCGGGGTGATTTTGACCGTGAAGTTGATTGGTTTGCCGCGTTCGAAGATGCGCTCCGGAATTGCGAATTCGGCAGCCTCAATCAGATATGCAGCAGTAGTGTCAAAACGGAATGCGCCTGCATCCAGGATTTTTTGCTCCGGATTGAGCAGCTGATAGTGCAGGATATGAGTTCCGGCTGGCAAGGGCGGCAGGTCGATGTTCAGGGTGTTGTTTCCGGCCGCGAGTTGGCAGGCTTGGCGGCTGACGCCGTCCTGCTCGCGGTGCATCCCCCGGAAGTCGAGAACCAGCGTGGCGTTGACAGCAGTTGCAGCCTGGACTTGCAGTTGCAGCTGCTCTCCGGCGAGGCTGATGCTGCTGACGCTGGCGTCCGGAGTGATATTGGCCAGTGCGCGCAAGGTGCGGCAGATGGCTAGGTGAGTATATTCCCAGAATGGGAAATCGCGCCCGTAGTAGGAGTAGTAGGTCTGACGGTTCATTTCCTTTGGCACTGACGGGTTGCCGCGAAGGAAATTCTGGTTCAAGATGGCGCAACGGGCATTGCCGCGCTGGCGGAATTCCAGGAAGCCCGCCAGCGACCGTCTGGAAACCTTGGACAATTCGGGCACGGCCAGCACTCCAGGCGGCAGCGGGACAGGCGCTCCGGCCAGTGCTTCGGGCACCTCGCTGCAATCCAGGAACAGGAAGACGGCGCCGGCATCCTGCATGCCCTGCAGGATGTCCACAAACTCCGGCTGTACCTGGTTGCTGAAATTGAGGCCCTGAACCAGAACCAGCTTCGGTGTCTCGGGTAGCAAACGCAGGCGCTCCAAGACGTATTCTTCCAGCACCGGCGCCATAGTCGAACCATTGACGCCGAAAAAGCCGGTGCTGTTGATGTTTTCGATTTTGCGCAGCAGCGGGATGAAATTATAAGTCAGTTCCATGCGTTGGCTGAGTTCGACGATGGTGCGGCGGGTAGTGTCTTCAGGTGAGCTGTTGATGGCGCTGAGATACAGCAGTTCAGGCAAGGCATCAGCTGCCGGCGTGAACCATTTCTCGTGGGCGGTGACGGCCTGGTGCGAAATCGTCTCCAGCAGCTCCAGGGGTTTGTAGAATCCCAGCATTAGCTGCCGGCGTAGGGATTCCAGCCGGGATACTGACTGAGCCGGGATTTCTTCGGGTACGATTGACACATTGTCCACCAGCATGGTCTGTCCGGGGCGGTAGGTGCGGAAATAGAGGCTGGCGCTGACGGCGTTGTCAGGAGCCATGAAAGTCTCGCTGATTTTGCTCCAGCGGTAGCTCTCCCGGGTGATTTTCAGGCGGATGCGGCGGTCTTGGATCGGTTGTCCCTGGGCATCTTGGAAAGAGATTGAGACATTGGTCCATTCATGCAGCGGATTATCGACCTGTATCCAGGCGCTGGCAGTGTAGCTGCGCCCGGGCTCAGGGATGAATTCGCAATCGAAAATGGAGCGTGAGTCCTGGTTGCTCATTTCGATGCGCAGGCAGCGTGAGTTGTCGCAGCCGCCTGCAGCTTCCCAGAAGAACGCCGGGTTTTTCTGGGCATAGACCTGCTGCCGGAAAAATCCGTCCGGAAAATTCGCATTTTGCGCGGGTATTTCGAAGTTGCCATTGTAGAGCAGATTCGGGCCGGCTGCGAATTGTTCCTGGTCATAGTTGACCGGGCATTTCTCGCCCAGGGTGATGCGGAAAGTAAAATCCAGATAAGCCTGAACCCGGTTGCGCCGGCGGGTGTCCAGGGCGTATCCGTCTTGCAGTTTGGAGTAGTACACTCCTTCGGGATTGAAGCCGGGAACTCTGACCAGCACCTGCACTTCGCCGTTATCAAGTTTGCTGGCGGAAAAGGGCACCAGGCGGTCCGGCATAGGGTGCCCGTTGGCGGTTTCACGTACGCAAATCAACTCGGGGTCGGCGCCGGCCAGGAAGCGCACGGAGCGGATAGAGGGATGGCTCTGACGTTTGACGCTGACATCGACAAAGTTGGCGGAAACGCTGTCCGGCGCGTTTTTGGGCAGTACGTTTTTGCCCTCAGGCAGGTTGCCGCTGTAGATCAGCGGGTAAAGCGCTGGTTTGCCGATTTGGTTGCGGACTTGCAGCTCCGGTCGGGAGGCATTGCTGAGCAGTGTGTTGATATCGTCAGTGAACTGCATTTCGACCGTGTAGCTGAGGCTGCCGCCGGGCGCGAGCTGCATTTCGCGCGTGAACCACTCCTGGGTGAATACATCTTTGCCAAACCACTGGTAGAAGGCGGAGAGTTTTTGCGGAGGGAGGGTAATCAGAGCGCCCTTGCCGTCCTTGCCGGCGAAAGCCATCCAGGAGAAAGCGGGATTCAGTCCCCATTCGTCGCGGGTGGCAGTGCCGGGATAGGTAATCTCGTAGCGTCCTTCCTGGCGGTGCTGATAGAAGTTGTTGGGCATGCCGATTTCGTCCATGCGGCGGAAGAAATTGCGGTTGGTGATGCCGACGGAGCGTTCTTGTTGGGAGAGATTGGTGAGGGTGTAGGTGATTTTGCAGGTGTCGCCTTGGGCCGGGAACTGATATGTCTTGTGCAGACGGATGAAGTTCAACATAGCGACGCCGCAGACGGTGAAAGTCACCTCGGCGCCTTTGGCATCGCTGCGCCAGCTCTCCACCTCATAGCGCAGTTTGCCGAAGTCTTCCATGGTCTCCTTTTGCTCTGAAGAGAAGTACAGCCGGTCATAGAATGAGCCGTTGTTGCTCAGCGGCTGACTGTAGGTCACGCCGTCGTATTCCAAGGACATAAGTTTGCCGCCAATGGGCGACAGCAGCACCTTGAATTTTCCGGCCGTAAGCGGGAAACTCTCGGCGCCCAGCAGGGGGAGGGCCAGGCACAGAACCAGATACAGATAAAGGGCAGGCTTGCAGCGCATTTTTTTCTCCTGAAGAGGGGTCAAGCGCGATACTCGTTATTTAAGATTTTTTAACCACGAAAAAACACGAAAAGACACGAAATTTTTGTTTTTTGGGTTGTTGTTGTAACCACTGAACACACGGAATATACGGAAATTTTTGCGTATGGTTGTTGTTAGTCGGGATAGGATTGCATGCGGATTCGCGATTTGGCCTATAGGTTTTTGACTATTCAGCCTGAACAGCCGGATGGCGTGGAGAAACGTTTTAAGTCGCCTTCCGCTTGGCCCGAATGACCTGAGAGCCACCCCAACCTCGTAGAGGTGGCACCATGAGTAACCCCAGGTGAAGCGGAGCGGAACCTGGGGGTG
>JAAZKI010000065.1 GCA_012799905.1 Lentisphaerota bacterium
GCTGAAAAAGTCTGGCAAAGCCTGCACCGCGAAGCCGGTCGATACGGCCTTCCTGTCCACCTCCGCGAAGTCAGCTGCACCGGAAAATCCTACCGCGCCCCGGAAGTGACTATTCACAGCGCCGGCCAAAGCTTCCATTATCCCAATGTCCAGCCCGACGTCGTCCCGCGGTTGCTGCGAGAGCATTGCAGCCCCCAAGGCGCTTTAGCCAAACTGCGCTGGCGTTCAGCCGGTGTTGTGGACGCTATTTACGCAGGCACCGGCGCTTGCCCTTGCCAGCCGCCCCAGTCGCTCATAGCCGGACGCGACGACGGTCTTCTGATCGCCACCGAACGCGGCGGCGAATCCACCCCGCTCGATCTCGAAGACTATCGCCGACACGGCGGCTTTGTCGCCCTCGAAACCGCCTTGAATGCGCCGCCCGAAGTTATCCTGGCCCAACTCGACGCTTCCAAGCTCCGTGGCCGCGGCGGCGCTGGTTTCCCCACGGCTCGCAAATGGCGGCTGGCCCTGGAAGCAGCCGGCCCGCGCAAAATCGTCATTTGCAATGCTGACGAAGGCGACCCCGGCGCATTCATGGACCGGATGCTCCTGGAATCCTTCCCGTTCCGCGTCCTGGAAGGCATCCTGATCGCCGCCCGTGTCATTGCAGCCCAGGCCGCTGTTATCTATATCCGCGAGGAATACGGCCAAGCTATCGACACCCTGACTGAAGCCATTGACATCTGCCGACGCGATGGCCTGCTGGCCAAGATGGGGCCAGACTTCGACCTCCTTCTTTTCCGCGGTGCAGGAGCCTTCGTCTGCGGCGAGGAAACCGCGCTGCTGGAATCCTTGGAAGGCCGACGCGGCATCCCGCGTCGACGGCCGCCTTTCCCGACAACTTCCGGGCTGTTCGGACAACCCACCCTGATCAACAATGTCGAGACTTTCGCCTGCGTGCCCTGGATCATCCGCCACGGTGGCGACGCCTTCGCCCGCCACGGCGCTGCGACCTCGGCCGGCACCAAGACCTTCGCCCTGGCCGGCAAAATCCGTCGAGGCGGCCTGATCGAAGTGCCGATGGGAACGACGATTCACACCATTGTCGAAGACATCGGCGGCGGCGCTGAAAACGGCCATCAGCTCAAGGCTGTGCTCATCGGCGGACCCTCCGGCGGCTGCCTGCCCACGGCTTTGTTCGACCTGCCGGTTGACTATGAAGCCCTCACCGCCCACGGCGCGATGATGGGCTCCGGCGGCTTGGTCGTGCTTGACGAACGCGATTGCATGGTTGACATCGCCGCCTATTTCCTGGATTTCACCCGCAGCGAATCTTGCGGCAAATGCACTCTCTGCCGAGAAGGTCTCCAGCGCCTCCACGCCATGGTCGCTGACCTGACCAAGCGCCACGATGCACCGCTGCCAGCCTCCACCCTGGATGACATTCAAGCTCTGGCTCAGCATATCCGCCAAGGTGCGCTCTGCGGCCTGGGACGCACCGCGCCCAATATGATTCTCAGCGCTCTCCGCTATTTCCGAAGCGAATTCGAAGCCCACTTGCAAGGCCGTTGCCCAACCGGCAAATGCCGTGACTTAGGACGATTCGAAATCACCGAAAAATGCATCGGGTGCACAAAATGCGCTCAGCACTGCGCTGTTGGCGCTATTCCCTTCACACCGTTCGAGCAGCATCATATCAACCAGGAACTCTGCGTCCGCTGCGGCGTCTGCCGTGACACTTGCCCGCAAAACGCCATCATCGCAACCAACGCACCAGAAGAGCCTGAATCGACTCCTGACCAACCAACGACGCAGCCAACCACCTCGACAAATCAAACCGCCGCAGTTGCCAGCGCCAGCGAGTCGTCCGGCGCGCCGGCGGCCTCGAAAACCACATCCGGCGCATCGTCCAAACCGACGCCAGCAGAGCCGTCGGTCATCACCCTGGACGGCAAAGTCATCCCCTGGCAGGCCAACCGCACTATTTTGCAGCTCGCTGCCGCCCATGACATTGCCATTCCGACTTTATGTCATCTGCCCGGCTGCCAGGAAAATGCCCGTTGCCTGGTCTGTTCAGTCTATGACAGTGCTCTTGGCCTTTTCGTCCCTGCCTGCGACACCTTGGCCGTGGCTGGTCACCACTATGAAAACAACACCCCGGAGGTGACTGCATTCCGTCGCCGCGCCGTCGAACTATTGCTTGACCGACATGATTTTCGCTGCGGCGCTTGCGCCAAAAAAGACACCTGTCTGCTTCTCTTCCTCATGCGCACCTTCAAAGCTCGCAAGAAAACGCCCAACCCATCTGCCACCGCCGTCGTCACCACCGACCACATCGCGTTCTATCCCGAGCGCTGCGTGCTCTGTGGACGTTGCGTCGCCCTGTCCCGACAGCGTGGCTCTGGCCTCTGCTTCCACCACCGCGGCGGCA
>JAAZKI010000190.1 GCA_012799905.1 Lentisphaerota bacterium
TACATACGGCAGCCTAAAGGCTGCACCACGTACGGCAAGCTAAAGCTTGAACTACATACGGCAAGCTAAAGCTTGAACTACATACGGCAGCCTAAAGGCTGCACCACGTACGGCAAGCTAAAGCTTGAACTACGTACTGCAAGCTAAAGCTTGAACTACATACTGCAAACTAAAGTTTGAACTACATGCTCCGCCAAGCGAGAAACATACGGCAAGCGGAAGCTTGAACTATATACGCTTGTCGCCGTCCACAACGTCCACCATGTCCACCATGTCCACATCTATTTGCGTCATAGGCGCTTAACCATGCCATCCCCTTTTTTAGGGTTGTGGGGTGTTTAAGCGGTATATAAAATAGACTCGCTCTGCTTGCAGGGATTGGACGCGGACATACCGTTTATCGCGCCATTCCCAGGCGGCGTATCCTTCCGGCAGCATCTCTACCTGGCATTGCGCCCCGACCAGCGTCCACTGGCCAACCGGGATATCAAGCGGGTCTGTTGGTTCACCTTGAGTCAAAACGCCTCGCAGAACCGGTGCGGTTTCGGGATCACCGCAGAAAATCCACAGCGGCGTGAGTAGAGACACTGCTGCGTCTTGGACGTATGTGCTTTCGGATAGCTTGAAAACCGGCATTTTCGCCAGTGCTTCGGCCGTATCCTGATCGAGGCTGTCAAAAGGCAGATAGAGTGTATTCCATCCGCTTTGCCAGTCGTATTCAAAAACGGATATGACGACAAATTCGAAGGCTCCCATATCGACAACTTCGCCAAAGATGCGTGGATTTCCCGCCAGATCAACGTCGCCGACGACAGACGCATTGTTGCCGGTATCTATGCAGGGTGAGCCTTTCTTCAAAGTATAGTCGCCGTTTTCGGCATCGGTAAACATGGGGTCAACGCAGATATTTCTCTCGCCTTTCGGCAGGGGTTTCGTGCAGGAATAGCTGAACTCGGAGTACACATGATTGTCATAATCGTCGCTGCCATCCTTTGCGGAATTGTCCCAAACAATGCAATTTTGCAGGGTACAGTTGTAGACCCCGCCATAATATTTTTCTGCCGAGTTTCCGGCCACCGTGCAGTTATGCAAAATACATTCCCAAGCCCCGCCGATCCTATGCGCCGTATTGCCGGTCAGGAGGCAGTTGTTCAGGGTGCTGGAAACAGCTCCGCCACCGCCGCCGCCCCAGTTCTCCACGATCTCCACCGCCTTATTGCCGGTCAGGAGGCAGTTGTTCAGGGTGCTTTTGTAAGCTCCGCCACCAGATATCGCCGTATTGCCGGACAAAATGCACTGGTTCAAGACGCATTCCGACGCACCGCCGCCGCCACCATCCACCGAGCCATTTCGCAGGGTGAACCCCACCAAATTAGCAGCAAACGCACAGCGCCGGGCGCCGCCGCCGTCAATGATGGTATCCTCGGCGCCTGAGAAACTGCGGACAGTGACTTCCTTGCCATAGCCATCAATCGGCTCATAAACTCCGGCCTTGACCACTACCTCGTCGCCGTCAACGGCCACATCCAGCGCTGCCTGGATTGTCTTCTTGGCCGCGTTCCAGCTCAAGCCGTCGCCGCTGTTATCCGGCCGGGCGCCGTCCACATACCAGGTCACCGAGGTGAACACGGCGGTGATAATGCCGTCGGCCTGGATATTTTCCCACGTATAGTCCGGCGATTCGGAAACAATTTCGCCGTCAACCAGGAAATGCTGGAAGACGCCGGCGCCGGCTGTCGCATGAAAAGCCGCTGAACCGCCCTCCGCCACCACTACAGTCAACGGTGAAATCGTCCCATTTCCCTGTACTCGCCCGGAAATGACGTAGCCATTCACTGCGCCTTCATACGCGCCCATATCGACCTTCTCATTGTTGATGCGCGGATTCCCGGCCAGGTCGGTTGCAGACGTCACGAACCTATTGTCACCGGCATCAAGGCAGGGCGAATCAGTGCGCAGGCAAAAATCGCCATGCAAGGCATCGACAAAACAGGGGTCACGACTGATATTTCCCGCCCTTTGCGGCTTGGGATCGGAGCAGGAATAATACAATGCAGTGGGAGTATAGGAGCTTTCGTCGGTATCGTAGTTCGCGTCTTTTGAAGCCTGATTATTCCAGACAATGCTATTATAGACAGTGCATTCGAAGACCCCTCCTCCGCCGCGTTGGGCTGCATTGTCGGTAATGGTGCAATTGCTTAAAATGCAGGAGGATGCCCCGCCGCCGAAATTGCTTGCCTGGTTTGCGGTCAAGATACAGTTGTCCAAACTGCAATGTTCGGCAGCGCCGCCGAGCGAGGCCTGATTTTTGCTCAAAATGCAGTTGTGCAAGGTGGCACAACTGGCGCCGCCGCCGCCGTTGGTGCGTTCCGAGTCATCATCGCCCGCAGCCTGGCAGTTGGTGATCCGGCAGTTAAGCGCCGTGCCGCCAAAAAGTCCGCCGCCGCTGGCGGAGGCGACGCCGTTTTGCAGGGTAAAGCCATCCAGCACCGTTTGTCGGCCGTAATACGAGTCCGAGAGGGTTGCACAACGTTGCTCGCCGTTGCCGTCGATGATTGTAGTTGCCGCGCCGTTGACGCTGCGAATGGTAATGGCTTTATCATCGGTGACAATCGGCGCATAAACCCCTGGATTGACCAGGACTAAGTCGCCGGCTGCGGCTCGGTCAATCGCTGCCTGGAGCGTCTTCATGGCCGTATCCCAGCTCGAGCCATCACCGCTGTCATCCGGGCGTGCCGCATCGACATGCCAGGTGACGCTGGCGAACACTGCGGTGATCACGCCATCGGCCTGGATGTTCTTCCAAGTATAAGTCGGCGAGTCGGAAACAACCACGCCATCGACTTCAAAATGCTGGAATGCGCCATCCGCTGCCGCAGCGGTAAAGGTGGCTTCACCGCCCTGGGCGACTACCGCAGTCATCGGGGAGAGGGTGCCGTTGCCCTGCACCCGCCCAGAAATGACGCAGCCATCTACCGCGCCTTCGTATGCACCCATATCGACCTTCGCACCACTGAAGCGCGGATTCCCGGCCAATTCGGTTTCAACTCCCACAAACTCTTCAAGAATTCTTAACATCTCAAAAAAATCAAAAATTTCGCTGTAGCCGGCATCTATGCCGGGCGAGCCGGTGCGCAAGCGGAAATCGCCGTTGGTCGCATCGACAAACTCGGGCGCATTGCTGATGTTTCCATTGCCATCTGACGCCCAAGGATAGGAGCAGGAATACGATAGGTTTGAATCCTCATCGTAATTTGCCGCTGTCCAGGCCGAGTTGCCCCAGATGATGCAATTAAATGCCGTGCTATCTCTTATTCCTTCGTAACTAGCTGCTATTCCGCCGCCGCTGTCAGCATGATTCTTTGTCACCGTACAATTAACCAGTATGCTGTCGCAAACCCCGCCGCCATGCTCCGCCACATTTCCGGTCAGGAGGCAGCTGAGCAATTCGCTATCGCAAGCACCGCCGCCATAGTTCGCTCGATTTCCGCTCAGGACGCACAGAGCCAATACGCTTTTCCAAGCGCCGCCGCCGCGGCTTCCATAATCATCTTCATCACCGGCCGAATTGTTTGCCAGGACGCAGTTGTCCACCACACATTCATAGACCCCGCCGCCATTTTTTGCATTATTATTCTGCACCAGACAATGGCGCAAAGTGCCGCCGCAAGCGCCGCCGCCGTCAGTGGCATAGCCATTTTGCAGGGTGAAGCCTTCCAAGACGGTCTTGCGCTCGGAGCCATAGTCGCCCAAGGTCGCGCAGCGTGCAACTCCACCGCCATCGATGATGGTTTTTTCCGCGCCATTGACGCTGCGGATGACAATGGCTTTATTCAAGGCGTCAATCGGCTCATAAGTTCCGTCTTCCACCAGGATTGTGTCGTCGTTTGCAGCTCCATTGATGGCCGCCTGAATCGTCTTTTTAGCGGTTTCCCAAGTGCGTCCGTCGCCGGTATCATCCGGTTGGTTGGCGTCCACATGCCAGGTTTTATTAGCAACTCCCTCGCTGCTTGCCTCATACGCACCCATATCGACAATTCCACCCATAATGCGTGGATTCCCGGCCAGGTCGGTTTTGTTTTCTTCTAACACGAATTCGTTGCTGCCCTTGTCGATGCAGGGTGAGCCTTTCTTCAAAGTATAGTCACCGTTTTCGGCATCGGTAAACATGGGGTCAGCGCTGATGTTCCCCTCGCCTGCCTCCTCGCCTGCCGGCAGGGGTTCTGTGCAGGAATAGTCAACGTTGGACACGCTATAATTGGCATCCTCAGGAGCATTATTGCCCCAGACAATAGAATTAACAATCACGCCACATTGCGCCGCCCCACCGCCGATTTCTGTCGCCGTATTCCCAATCACCGTGCAGTTTGCCAGGCCGCCACCGTATATCCCTCCGCCTGCTTGCGCCGTGTTTCCGACTAAAATGCAGTTGGTCAGGAGGCCATTGGCCATTCCGCCGCCATGTCCCGTCGCCGTATTCTCAAGCAACTTGCAGTTATTCAGGGTGCTGGAATTCGCCCCGCCGCCTATACTGGCCTGATTCTCTGTCAGTGTGCAATTGGTCAAGAGGCAATTGAACGCCCCGCCGCCGTAAGCAGCCATCGGCAGTCCCATACTGTCGTGAGAAGGTGACGTATTCTTTGTCAGGATGCAGTTGATCAGCGTTCCTCCAAAGGCTCCGCTTCCCTGCCCTGGCCATTTTTCTTCGTTTTCTCCAGCACAGCCGTTTTGCAGGGTGAAGCCCTCCAAGGTGGCCTTGCGTTCTTCAGTGTCGGAGCTGTCACCCAAGGTTGCACAGCGCCTAGCGTTATCGCCATCAATGATCGTTTTTTTCCGGACCATTGACGCTGCGGATGGTAATAGCTTTATTCAAGGCGTCTATCGGCGCATAAATTCCGTCATTCACTAGAATTGTGTCGCCTTCTGCGGCCGCATCAATTGCCTCTTGGATAGACTGTTTGGCGTCACCCCTGGTTAACCGCTTCCTGCGCCCTTCCCCAGGTTGGCATCCACATACCAGGTGTTTGCTGCCTGGACGACTGCGGCAAGCAACAGCGTCAGGAGCATTGCTAGGTTTCTGCAAGTCTTCCGGCCAGGAATCTGCCAGAAAAAACTCATGACCACGGGAAGCATTCGGCGCATCCGGAAACATCCAGCATTTTCCATTTTCAAATACTCCTCAGGCTACGAGTGAAAGCTTAGGGCATTATATTCGACTTCGCCAAGTTACAGCTAACTCCGAGCTAAAAATGTCTTCGCAAATCTGACCAAAAATGCTAAGGCCGGCTCAAAATTCTCATGGCGTACAGGTCGTGGCTCCGTAGTCTGCCTCATTGCGTAAATCTTGCAAGTCCCTAAACGCTTGCAGGCGACTCTCCTGGCCTTTCTTGCAGACCTTAGGGCGTTTTAACTGGAACATCTCTGGATAGTAGCGTTTTGTTTCATTGGGTGAATAAACTATTACCGAAAAAAAGAAATCTCGGCTCGGCAAAATTTTCCTTTCCAAGTCATAAATGGCGTCTTCTATGGCGTCCTTTCTGTCCTCTGGAACCATAAAGACCCTGATGATAATCTGGCTTTCTTCTTCATTGATGCTACAAGAAACCGGGAGCTGAAAAGCATCACGTATAAAACCACTAACTGAATTTGCCAAATTAACCGTATTCATAACTGGAGCCTCCCAAAGCATTCAAGGTTGGAAACAAACTCCTTACGTCTTTCCGACCATGCCGCATAGGCTTTCTCAAACTCTTCTTGTGTTATTGGCGCTGGGTCGTAATCGGCCTTCACACGTAAACTGACCAATTTTTTATAGCAGCGTCCTAGTTTAGGGTCGAGGTAATCCAAGTAATCTGCAACAAACTTATGCACTCCAGTTGTGGCATCCATTGTCATTTTAGCTACAGCAGGTAAAGCCGGATTCGCGTTATTGCGCACCATTTCGCTCTTCACCAAAAGAAAAATCGAATAATACATTCTGGATGTTGCCGCGTTGAAATGATTGTTAGGGCGAAGCCCCAATATCTCCACGCACTCCCAGTTTTCATCTGATTTGGCCTTTAAATATTCATCGAAAGGCATGTTCAACCCCTCAGATACGCGAAATATCGTTCTTACTCTCCGGCGCGGCTGTGCTCATGACGTGCAAAAAACGAATAGTCATGTTGGTAAGATAACATCCCATTAAGGGCTTTTCCACCCAATGCCATAAATGAAATGCAGCCGCCCCTTGCCCTCTTCGCCATATACTGGCGCACAGCGTAATCACTCCCTGAATTGATATTCGCCGTCGTTGCAAGCGGCGGCGACGAACGCTCGCAATCGCATTACAACCAAGGAGTTAAAGCACATCAATAAGCTGCCAGAGCTGCGGCCAGCGCTTGGAGCAGCGCCTCCACATCAGCCGGGCGGCTATTCCAGCCGAAACTGACGCGCAAAGCTCCCCGCGCCACCGCCTGGTCATAGCCCATGGCCGCCAGGACATGGCTGGTCTTACCGCTTTCTGCTGAACAAGCGCTGCCCGTGGCAATCAGAATGCCATGCCGCTCAGCGAGCATCCGCATCAACACAGCGCCTTCATAGCCGGGAAAAGACCACGCCGCGATATGCGGGTCACCAGCGGCCGGTGACAATCGCTGCCAAGCCGGAAAACTGCCGGTTGCTAAGCCTTCCCACAGCCGCGACGCCAGGCTTGCGGCCTGCTTAGAGGACGCTGCCCGGTGAGCGCAGGCCTCTTCTGCTGCATCGGCAAACAGCAAAATCCCGACCGTGTCAAGAGTGCCCGGACGCACCCCGCGCTGCTGACCACCGCCATGCAGCAGTGGCTGCAATGCAATCTCGGGACGGCAGACCAAGGCCCCAACCGCAGCCGGCCCGCCTAATTTACGGCCGGACAAAGCCAGGAGGTCAATGCCAGCCTCGCGCCAGGGAATATCGCAACGGCCAAAACTCTGGGCCGCGTCAACCAGCAATAGCGGTCGACGACGGCCACGACCGCCAAACATCCCCCGCCAGCGCACTAAATCCTGCTTCGCGCCGGTTTCATGGTTGACATGACTGGCCGCTGCCAAAGCCGGCAAAGGGAAATCGTCGCCTGGCAGCATCTGCCCA
>JAAZKI010000406.1 GCA_012799905.1 Lentisphaerota bacterium
CTGGAATTCTGCGTCCGGAAAAACCGCAGCGAACGCCGTCTTCAGTTCCGGACATGCGTCCCATTCGGCATAACTGTGATGCTGCCCCAATTCAGGATGTTCACGGAGGAATGACGCGGTGATGCCGGCATCAATATACAGAAAACCGCCTCGGTCCAGATAGCCGCGCAACTGCTCGACTTCAGCCGAACTGAACGTCCAATCCGATCGGTCGGCGAAATTGGCATAGATAAACGGACATTCCAAGAGCCGTTCATCCGCAAAATCGCTGATGGCGACCGGCTCAGGAACCACGTTGATGTTGGCCACTTCTGCGACATGACGAAGCAGCGACGGCAAGGCATTGGCGTAACGACGCCAGCCGTAGTCAGCAGTTGCGGGGAACAGCTGCGCAACCCGTACCTCATCCAACGTCGCTTGCAGCGATGGCGACGGCTCAGGCGGCTGCGGCAAAGGCTCGGTCGCAGCCAAGTTTAGCGCCAAAACCAGCAGGGTCGCCAAACCCAGCCGCTGACACCACATTGTCATTTCCATGTTCTTCTCCAGTCTAACATTAGGTGCAGCCCGGCCGCTGCTGGCCAGGTGAGAAAGCGGCTTAACGGCCGATTCCGGACGCCAGTGCCGCCAAGATTGCATCGGCGACAAACGCATGTCCGGCAGTAGACAGATGGACGCCGTCGGTCGGGTAGAACAGCGACGGTTTGTCAGGATGATTCTTCATCGGAGTATTGACATCCAGGTAAGCGATGCCCAATTCCTTGCCCAGTTTTTGCAGGACGTCATTAAAGGCCTCGACATGCCCTGGCAGACCGAAAAGGACTGAATTGGGGCGCGTCAACAGAGCCTTTTCATAGTTGCGGCGGCAGATTTCCTCAACCATGGAGGCGCCGGAGATAAAGACAATCGGCGCCTGGCTATGTTGCCGGATTTGCGCCACCACCTTGCGAAAAGATGCGTCCTGCGCCTCCGGGGGAACCAGGGGCGCCTTGAGCTCGCTTTCTGTAGTGGTTCTGGTGTCATTGTGCCCCAGGAAAATGAAGACCAGGTCATATTTTTCGTTCCAGAGGCCATCATACATCTCTTTGCGGTGCGCTGGCCGCCCGTACATCCGGTCTTCCATGCGCGTGATATAGTCGCCGCCAACGCCGGCATTACGGAAGCTGGCCAGGCTGGGGAAAGCTTGGTTCAGCCAGAAGTCAACCTTGTCGCAGTAGTTCATGCCACGATCGAAATCGGTCAGGCTATCGCCGAGATACAAAATCCGCAGCGGCTTGGTCAGAGCAACGCCCTTGGCTAGGCTCAACGAACGGTCAAAACTTTCTGGAGTGACAAAGGCCACATCGGCATGGGCTATCGCGCCGCCCAAGCAGGCGGCAATCCGGCAGTCGACCGGCTCTGCGGAGACGAACCAAGCACCCGGCACAACAGCCTTGCCCTCAGCGTTGCTGGTCAACTCATGGCAGACCGGATCGTCCTTGCCCTTGGTGACGCTGACAAACACCGTCGCCTGCGGCTGCGTCGTAAAAACCACGTCCTCGGCTTTGCCGACCGGAAGCACCAAGTGCCTCGTCTGCGCACTCACAAACGCCCCTGGCTGAACCACGGTCTCCAGACTGACATCGTCAAGATACGCCTCGCCCTCGCCGCGAAGTTCGACGACCATAACCAAGTATTTGGCCATCCGGCGACTCAGATCAAGCGTATAACTGACTTTCTGCCAGGTGCCCGTCAACGTCACCCCTTCTTCCTGCCAGTCATACTCGTAGGGCGGCTTGCCTTCCGGCGGAGTAATTTGGCGAATGCCGCCCAGATGCAGCGTTCCGGTTCCACGCGCCCACAAACTGAAAACGTATATTTTCCCGGACGGCTCAGCTTGCCGGCCGCGCAGCCGAAGCCGGCCAAGGACAGTACCGCGACCCGGCGCTGAGACTAGGCGGATAACGCCCTTGCCCGTGCGCGCCTGTGCGGCATCTTGAATATGCTCCACAGTGCCGGGCCAGTACTGCTGCGTTTCAAACAGGGTGTTGCCCCTCTCAAAACCGGGATTCCTCAACAGGTTTGCCGCCAGAACTGCGCTGCCAGCCAGCCAAGCCCCAAGTAAAAACATGATTCGTCTGTTCATGCGCTTGTCTTTCCGTGATGGTGATGGTACCCTGATTTTTTGGTAATGTGCCAAATCTCTCTTTCTGTCGCAAAACTTCGCACAATTACAAACGCTGATCAATCCATGCCTAAAACTCAACTGCTTTTTTTAAGCTTAACGCCCGATTCCAGACGCCAGCGCCTTTAAAATCGCATCAGCGACAAACGGATGTCCGGCAGTAGACAAATGGACGCCGTCGGTCGGATAGAACAGCAACGGTTTGTCAGGATGATTCTTCATCGGAGTATAGACATCCAGATAACCGATGCCCAATTCCTTGCCCAGCTTCTGC
>JAAZKI010000183.1 GCA_012799905.1 Lentisphaerota bacterium
CAGAGCCTGTCCGAAAAGCAAAGACGCCAGGGACGCCAAGACTTTTTGCTTGGCGTCCCTGGCGTCTTCGTGATTAGTCCCTGTTTAATTGAATCGACAAAGAGCGCGTGAGTCGGCGCACAAAAAAGTAATCGGTCATTCATTGGCAACGGCCATCCAGCTGAAAGCCGAGGGAAACACGTGTCGAAAGCTCCACTGTCCATTAAAATCCACTTCAGTCCACGTCCACTCTCCACTAATGTCCACTTCAGTCCACAGTCCATCGTCTACTGACGTCCATCAATGTCCACTAAAGTCCATTGTCCACTGTCCACTCAAATTCCCTATCCGGGAAGCCTGGCTCTGACGCTCACCGGAGCTCCAAGCATCAATGTCTGACCCATTACGACTGCACCACGCAAAAATGTAATCGGTCATCTATTGAACATTGAGTTGCGGGGCGCCACCCTCTCATCCTGTCTCACTTTGGTTCCCATAAATCATCAGTTTCATCCGGGCGCCATTTCTAGTGATGGAAAGCATAATGTCAGCGTGCCAAGCAGAATCCTACTCAAGCACAAAATCACTATGATTCTGCAAAAAGCCGCTTGAAAAAAGGCGGTTTGTGGCCTATTTTTCCTGCGGGCTTAGAAATCAAACCCCACCCACCCATAGGGGGGCCACCCTCCCAAATTTTGTCACGCGCGCGTGAGAGCTCATATCATTGGCTGACCGATTACCGCAAAAATCTCTTTGCGAGCCGTGTTCGGTTGCGTCTCCCGGCTTGCCGTTATATATTTCTCAATGACAAAGCATTTATCATTGAGCTCATATTCTGCCGGAGACTTCCTTTTAATCCGCCATGTCTCGCAAAAAGACCACTGACAACCTCCCCCTCACCCTGACCGGAACCAAGAAAGCTGAACGCGCCATCCGCTACACGATTGGCATCGTTCTCTTCCTCATTGCCGGCGCTGGCCTGGTCATTGCCGCCCGCCTGATCAACCAGCATTTCTATCGCGCCAATCCGCATTTTGCACTGGTCAATGTCGACATCAACCCAACCCCGAACTATTCCTCCAACCGGGTTCTGACCATCTTGAGTGAAATGGGAATTGAGATCGGGCGCAACAACCTCATGAATCTGAAGCTGAAGGCAATTCATGAGCGCTTCGCACGCGAACCCCTTATCAAGACCGTCGAGGTGCGCCGAATCCTGCCGGACACGCTGCGCATACGTTTCACGGAGCGCCTCCCAGCCGCCCTGCTGCACTGCACGCCGCCGCTCCACATCGATGCCGAAGGCGTCATCCTGCCGTACAATATCAAAGACACCCCGAACACACTCCCGCACTTCACCGGCGTCCGCAACCCCTCCCGGCTCGTCCCCGGCGAGAAAACCGACGACCAGATGCTGGCGGCTGCCTTGCGGCTGCTCCAACTAGTCCGCACTCGGCCGGATGGACGCTACCTGGACATTGCCCTGATTCAACTTGACTATCAGCAGCGTCATTTGCGCCTGATCGTGCGCGCCCTGCCCTTTTCTCCAGTCTTCCGCAGCGGCGCCCAGGTCACTGTCCCGGTCATGGGCATGAATGCCGCGCTTGACCGGCTCAATGACATCATCATCCATAAAGTCAAAACCAACGGCACCATTTCCGCGGTCGATGTGACCTATGTGAACCGGGTCAACGTCATTCCGTGAACCCAGCTGCTCCGCCTCCGCCGGCGCACTGCCGTCACGTCCCCGGCTTCAGCAACTTGGCTATGAACGGCGCCAGACCGTCAGCCATGCGTTGGAAGCCCAGGTCGGTTGGATGCGAGCCGTCGACCGAGCATTCGTAGTAATCTTCCCCAAGCAAATTACTGGCGTCAAACAGATGCAGGTCAGGGTCATTTTCCCGCAGCCGCGCCACCAGTTCTTTTTGGAACGCCAGGATGCGCGGACGGTTGCCCGGCTGGCGCCACTCATTGCCATACGGATTGGCGCTCATCACCACTATCGGCACGCCGGGATGATGACGGCGCAAAATCTGCAAGAACGTCTCCAGGCGCTCAACCACTCCCTCGTAGCGGGCATTGCGCTCGCCTTCGACAATCAAGACAGCGGGCGAGGCAATCTGCGCCATGATCTCGGCCAACTCCGGCTCCAACTTGCCATTCCCGGAAAATCCCAGATTGACCACTTCACGATTCAAGCGGCGGCTGACAATGCTCATGTGATAACGCCCTGGCCGGGACGCGCACGCCCCCTGCACGGTCGAGCCGCCATAGATAATCACCTTTCCAGGGCCGGCATAGGGTGACGGCGGCGCCACCTCAGCGCCTTCGGAAAGGCCAATCCGGAGCGACTTGACGCCGTTATACAAGGGAAAATTCAGGGTGAATTCATTCCAGCCCTTGCCGCCGCTGAAAAGTTGCGACTGGTACTCAGTCACGCCCTCGTCCATCCTCGTCACGCCAGCTGACTTTTGCTTGCCCGGTGCGCCGACATACAGGTCAAAGCCGCTTTTCCCGGTCGGCGCCATGTGGAACATGCCGTCGCTCTTGGAGGTCAAGACGACCTTGACGAGAATTCGCGAGCTGGTGCTGCGGAAAGCGACGTTGCCGCCAGCTGTGTTATTGGCCAGACTGTTGACGGCTGACGGCAGCGGGTGCGAGGGGTTGACTGGCAGTCGCCGGAAGACCTTGTCCTGCGCAAACCAAGGGAATCCGCTGAGCCGGAAGGGAGGCTGGCC
>JAAZKI010000386.1 GCA_012799905.1 Lentisphaerota bacterium
AAGCAGATTTTCGAAGCAATAAGGCCGGCCTGTGCGAACACAGGCTGTAAAAAAACGCCTTTTTTTCAAAATTTGAATTTTTCAATCAGTGAAAATAACGACGCGACTTTCACTTCACGGATTCAGGAGAGTTTCCGCTTACTGGATTTTTTGGGCGCTCGCTGGAAATTTTCTTTAACAAAGGCAGTGGCGAGCATTCCGGCGAATCCTAGGAGTATACCGGAGATGATAAAGGTATTTTTGTAGCCATAGGCATCGGCGAGGAAGCCGCCGATGAACATCCCGAACATATTTCCGGAGAAGATGGCGGAGCTGAAGCATCCGAGGGCAAAGCCAAGGCGCTCGTTGGGAGTGTTGCAAGCGACGAGGGTGATGGCGGCGGCGGAGACGCCGGAGAACATGCCCTGGCCGATGCGGAGGGCGACATAGGTGGCCGCATTAGGCGAAAAGGCCATGGCGGTCAGGATGACGGAAGCGCCGAAGGTCGCCCGCATCACCATGGGCTTGCGACCGTAGCGGTCGGCTAAAATGCCCCAGAGCGGGGAGACGATCGCCATGCTGAACGGTGCGCCGGCCGCGGCGGCCGTGGCCCAGAGCTTGACCTGATTGAGGTCGGTGACGCCGAGCTCCTGGATGAAGTAGGGGGCAAATGGCGTTGACAGGGCAAAGCCCATGGATGCGCAAAATTGCATTATCCAAAGGACGAGAAGATTGATTTGCCAAGGTGCCATCATGGGAAACTGCCTATCCGAAAAAGGCTGCTATGAAACCCAACGAATTATCGACATGATATATTGACCGTCAAGAACGCCCAAGGAGTGCGCCGAGTGCGGGGACGGTGTGTGCTTCAGGCTTTGGCCGCAGCCTGCATTTTCGGGAAATGGCAGGTCGGTGCGACTGTGAAGGCAGCGTTTTCAGCCTTGACTTCGGAGGACCAGCCAGCGCCGTCGTTTTCCCAGTCGATGCGGACGCGGTCAAAGGCGATGTCCTGGGCGTGGCGGAGGTCGAAGGCCGCGTCGGTGGAGGCGCAGCCCCAGCGGCCGCAGGGGTGTCGGTCCGGGGCAGTGCCGGCGCCGCCTTGGCGGAGGCGCATGTCAGCGAAAGTCACGTCGCGAATGACGCCCAGGCCATTGCCATGGACAAAGGTCGACAATTCCACGCGGCCGGTGATTTGGGAGAAGACCAGCCGCTCCATAGTGGTCGGAGTCGGAAATTTCGGGGTGGCGATGTTGTCGAGCTTCAGGTTGAGGAAGCGGAAGACATCGACGTGGAGGTTGCGAAACGCCAAGTCGGAAATGGTGGTGCCGTTGACGCCTTCGCGGTCAGAATATTTGGAGACGACGCAGATGGCGGTTCTGGTGTCGTAAACGACGATGTTGTTGAAGACACTATGGCGGACGATGCCTGGGCCGACGCCGATGCGGATAGCGTTGGCATAGCCGGAACGGAGCACGCAGTTGGTGACAGTGATGTACTCGCAGGCGCGTTTTTGTTTGAGGGGCTCGCTGTTGCCGCGGAGGGTGATGCCGTCGTCGCCGGTGTCAATGATACAGTCGCTGACAGTCACCTTGGAGCAGCAGTCGAGGTCAATGCCGTCGTCATTCATGACTCGGTCGTCGGAGTGGATGTGGAGCCCGGAGAGGGTGGCGTTTTCGCAGCCGTGCAGAAAGCAGGACCAGTAGGCGGCGTTGGCCAGTTCGACGTTTTGGAGCCAGATGTTTTTACATTCGCAGAGGAAGATGGTCTGAGATGGCCGCCAGGGTGGGCGCTGGTAGACGATGGGTGAATGTGGATTCATCGGCATTTCCGCGAACCAGGCCGGGCTGTTGGCGTCAATGCGACCGCCGCCGCGAATGACGATGTTTTCCTGTTCGACGGCGGTGATCAGATGGGCGCCGCTCGCTATTTCGTTGACAGAGGCGCGGTTTTGCGGGCAGAAGTCAGCGGCGTTGTAGTCTTCAGGATCAGGACTGCCGAGGAGCACCGCGCCGGGCGCCAGGTCAAGGCCGCCGTTGCTGCGGAGATAGATAGTTCCGGACAAATAGACGCCGGGCGGGAAATAGACGATGCCGCCGGCGTCAATGGCCTTTTGGATGGCGGCAGTGTCTTTTGCGATGCCGTCTCCGATAGCGCCGAACTCTCTGACGTTGTTCATGTTGTGGTGTCCTGAAAAGTGGAGTTTTGGTTCTGTCGGGAAACTCATAAATGATAAAAAGCAATATATTGTCAAGTAGGGTATTTGCAAAGAGCCAGAGGCGTTGAATCGTAATGTAGCGTAATCGGTCAGCCATTGATATTTATGAACGCCTCTTCGCGCGCGTGACAAAATTTGGGAGGGTGGCCCCCCTTGGGTGGGTGGGGTCTGATTTCTAAGCCCGCAGGAAAAATAGGTCGCCACACGCCCTTTTTCAAACGG
>JAAZKI010000231.1 GCA_012799905.1 Lentisphaerota bacterium
CAGCCGTTGCCTTGGCGCGACGAGCCGGCATTGCCTGGCCGAACCACGGTGCCGGCAGAGCGGCCCCTGGTATCGCGGTAAATGGTGGAATTGCCCAGCGGAGAGGTGGTGCCGGCAGTGCGGCCCCTGGCATCGCGGTAAACGGTGGAATTGCCCCGTTGCGAGGCGGTGCCGGCAGAGCGGCCGCTGGCGTCACGGTACATGGTCGTTGAGCCGTGTTGGACGGCGGTTCCGACCTTCCGACCACGAGCATCGCGATAGATGATCGTTGAGCCTTGCTGGACGGCGGTGCCGACGGTTCGGCCGCCAGCATCGCGGTAGACTGTGGTTTTGCCGACGCATTGGGCTGAGCCGGCGGTGCGGCCTCGGCTATCCCGGTAATAGACGCGTTGGGGGGTGGATGCTGATTTCTGCTGGCCAGAGGCGCGCCTGGAGTTTTGGGCGACCAGGGGCGTGACCAGGCCGAGAAGCAGCAGAATAACCAAGCATGAGTAGTATTGACGGCTTGACAGCATGGCAGTCCCCTCGTGGATTGTCTATGTGCAGCGTACAGTCTACAACGCCGATTTATCGAAGACGCCAAACAGGCATCAGGAAGTGCGTAAACGTAACTATAGCATTGTGGGCTTGAAAAGGCAAATTGCGGGCGTTTGACCGGTCGGTACAATCATCCGCGATTGCCTATCCACAGGCGGGCGGCGGCTTCGCCTAACAGCAGCAGGGCAAAGCACCAGGCGCAGACTTTCCACCATGGCTGGTCGCCGCTGCCCATGCTGCCGGCGATGGCTGGCGATGCAGCGTCGCCGCGACCGGCGTCGGCTCGGCTTAGGCTTCGGCGCAAATCGTCGGCATTGACACGGTCGGTCATGGATTCTCGGTTGGAGACATTGACTTCAACCGGCCAGGCGCCGACTCGATACAGACCCGGCAACGGCCATCCCTCGGCTGGCGCCGCTGAAAGGTCTTGGCCAAACCATTCTCCGGCTACTGACGGGGCATCGCCGCAGACCAGGCGCTTGACGCCATAGCCAGGCGGAACGGCAACTAAGCACAATTCCCGCAGCGTCGGCAAAAAGGACGTGGTCAAGGGAAAATCGCTCCAGCCCAGGCTGAAATCTAAGGAAAAATAGTAGAAGCGTCCGGCGCCGACCGTCTTTTCGGCCAGAAACGGCAATCCGTCCAGCGTTTTTATCAACACCTGCATCGACGGTTCCACGCTCAAGCGCAGCATCCGCCGAATGGAAAACATGAACAGGTCGCTTTCCTGCGGATTGCCATACAGGCCAGCCAGAGGGCAGTCTGGATTGACCCAGCCGATGCCAAGGCTGACATCGCGGCTTGAGCCGGTCAGGCCCTGCCCTTGAGCCTCAAACAGCCCAGCCTGGCGCAAAGCCCGCAGAGCCTGGTTCGGCGCTGCCCCCGGAGTCGCAAACACCACCCCGCCGGATTCGACGAAATGGCGCAGCACGTCTATATCTGCCGGAGCCAGGCTCTCCACCGCTCCCAGGAGAAAAATTGCTTGGGTGGCGGCTAAGTTGACTTCCTGGAATAAGTCGGCGGTGATTGTCTCCACGGTGAATCCCGGCACGCCGCCATCTTCGGCGATCAGGGCATTATGTACAAAGAAGGCGGGTTCTTCTGACGCCGGGTCGGTTTCACCGGGCATCACCAGCAAAGCGCGGGGCGCTGGCACGTCGCCCAGCCAGAAGTGATAATCGTCATCCAACGGGTATCCGTCACGCTCCAGGGAGGCCAAGCCCTGACTGGCCTCTCCGCCTGGCTCGTCGCTTCCTGGCAGCAACAGGACGACTCGCTGCTGGCGCAAGGGCGCCAGCGTCACAGTCTGCCGCTGTTGTCGATTGCCGGCGGTGACGGTCAGGACACGCTCCTGGCTGATGGCGCTGTAATTCCGAACTACGACCAAGACGCGATGGCCGCCATTGGGCAAGGGCATGCCGCGCACCGAGCTGATGCCGACGTTGGCGACCCCGTCCTGGCCAGCGTCGCGCACTGCGACTTCCAGGCCTGGCGCCGCCATTGCCGAGGGCGAGGCCCAATCACCACGCTGCAAATCGCTGATGATGACCAGGCGGCCTTGAGAAGCGCCGGCATTTAACCAGGTTAACGCCTGCTGCAAGCCTTCCTGAGGATTGCCGGCCAGGTGACTGGGAGCATAATCGGTGATGGCAGCGCGGATTGCTGCTGTTGACGCTCCAGGCGCCAGCGATGACGCCACTGCACTGTCCGTCACGACGACGCCTATATCCCACCCGTCCAAGGCATCAATCTCGGTCAAAGCCAGGGCTTTGGCTCTCTCGGCAGCGCCGTGGCCGTGCATGCTGGCGGAACCGTCCAGAAGCAGCACTGCTTGCGGTCGGCCCTCGCTGGTCGACGCTGCGGGCTTAGCCACCCAGGTCGGCCGCGCCATGACTAAGATAGCGGCGGCAAACGTCATCATCCGCAACAGCAGCAAAAGCAGGTCGCGCAACCGTCGGCGTCCTTCGCGCGGCAGCTGCGCTCTGGTCAAGAAACGAATGCTTGGGAACACCAGCATTCGCGGCCGTTGCCGGTTCAGCAGGTGCAGCAGCAACGGCCCGGCCAAGGCCAGCAAGCCCCACAATAACCATGGATAGGCAAATGTCACCATCAGAGCATCGCCTCCCGACGATACAGATATGCTGCCAGGAGATCGCCTAAATTCTGGTTGGTGACCGCCAATTCATAGTCGGTGCGGTTGCGCAGGCAGTTTTCTCGCTGCCTGGTTATAAAGCGTTCCATGCGTCGCCGGTAGTTCTCGCGTATCAGCGCAGGCATTGTTGTGATTTCATCGCCGCTTTCGCTGTCAACGAATCGCCGCTGGTCGGCAAAGGGCAGGTCAAGTTCGTCTGCGTCCAGGATTTGGCAGACCATGCAATCGCGGTTGCCAAAGCGAATCTGTCGCACTAGGCGGGCCAGGCCTTGCTCCATGTCGTGCCAGTCTGACAGCAATACGATTAAACCGCGTTTACCGACGTATTCCTCTGCCATATTCATCGCGGATGCGTGGTCAGCGCGCTGGCCGACTTCAACCTTGGCCAGCTCGGCAAACATCTGCGGCAGGCGTGGAGTGCGTTGCCCGCGCCCCGTGCCGGTCAGCAGTCGGTCAGAATACACAAACAATCCGACTTGATCACCTTGACGGTTGGCGAGATAAGCCAGGCAGGCCGCCAACATGGCTCCGTAACGAAACTTGGAGCAAGCCGCCCGGGCGCCGCGATACGCCATGGAGGCGCTGGCGTCAAGAACAAGGGCGCAACGCATGTTGGTTTCTTCCTGGTAAACTTTCGTATAGGCCTTGCCTTGGCGGGCATACAGTTTCCAGTCAACATGCTTGAGGTCATCGCCAGGCACATAGCCGCGATATTGGACAAACTCGCCGCCGTAGCCGCGCGCTACGCTCCGGTGCAGACCCGATAAAAAGCCCTCCACCGCGACGCGGGACAATAAATTATAATCGGCAATCCGCGCCAGCACTTCCGGCGACAGCAAATCCGTCCATGACATGACCGGCCTCAGCTTCCTATTTTCCCGCTGCAGCGGAACCCGTCCGCCAGCGCCGGGGCCAAGTTAAAGTTAGGCAGCCTGTCGCTAAGGAAAGGGCGGGGAAACATTATTGCTCGGCCCGCACCAGAACCAGGTCGTAGGTGATCGCCTGGCCGGTGAACTTGACCTTGGCGCCCGTCCCGGGCTGCGGCAGGGACGGAGACACTAGTTGCAAGCCGCGACTGTGCAGATTGTCGACAAGGGCTTGCAGCTTCCCGTCTTCCAGCTGGATTTTTCCGGTCAGGCTGCCAGCCTGGGCGCCGGCATCCGTCCAAGCGATTACGCCGTTGTTGGCCTTTGCCAAGGCATCAAGAAGCCGGCGGCTTTGCTGTAGGTCCGACGTTGTCCAGACATGCCGGACTGCGGTCGGTAGATAGTATTGCGCAACTGGCGCGGCGGCACGAGCGCCATTTCGGTCAATGCCAACGGCTTGGACATCATTGCCGCGCACGCTGCCTGTCGCCCGGAGGCGTTCCGGGTGCGTTTCATCTACGGCCACTGCGCCGCCAGAGTCTGGGCTGGTCTTCGTGTCTGTCTCCACCGTTGCGATTTGGGCGGTCGGTTCCGGGGTGTTTTCGGCCAGGGTGACGTCCTTGTCAGGTTGCATATAGCGCATGACTGCGGCCGCTGCCAGGGCCAGGACAGCCACTACAGCAGCTACTTGCACCAAGCGGAACACACGCAAGCGCCAGGGGCTGTCGACCGGCGTCTGTCCCGAGGCCTTGACGGCCGCCAGAATTCGTTTTTCCAGGCCGACCGGCGGTTTGCATACAGCAGCCACCAGACGGTCCAGCTGGCGATACGCCTCCACCGTGCGCCGGCAGACGTCGCAGGCGTCGACATGGCGAGCAATCGCAGTCATTTCCAGATCGCTGTCAACGGCGCCGCAATCACAAAAGTCGCTTAGTAGCTCCGGCGTCGGGCAATTGTGTTCATAACTGTTTTTAATCATCGCGTGCACCATGGGTAAAGGCTTTTTTCTCGATTCGTCTCAACTATATAATTTAGTCCTGTTTATTTCATATTTTGTCTGTCCATCTTGCTGGCGGCCGAGTCACAGGCCGAGCCGTTTCCGCAGTTCTTCCCGTCCGCGTGCAATTCGTGATTTGATTGTGCCCAGCTTGCAGTTCAGGGCGTTGGCTATGTCTTCGTAGCTCATTTCTTCCACGTTGCGCATTACCAAGGCTTCCCGGTAGATATCCGGGAGATTGTCCAGCTCATCGCGCACGCTCTTTTCCAATTCTCTGAACGTGCTTTTTTCGTCTGGCGTCATTCGGCTATCTGGGAGGTCGATTCTGCGCTCCTCGCCACTGCCATCGCCGCCTCCTTCCAGCGGTGCGTCGATGCTTATATTGACCTTGCTGCCGCGGATCTTGTTCCAGCGATATTTGTTTTTAGCCAGATTCATGGCGATTCGATACATCCATGTGGTGAATTCGGCATCGCCGCGAAATTTCGGTAAAGCCCGGTGAATGCGGATAAAGACATCCTGCGCGACTTCTTCGGCGTCTTCACGACTGCCCAGGACTCCATAGGCAATCTGATAAGCCCGGCCCGAATACTTGTTGACCAGAATTTCAAAAGCCGCTTCATCGCCTTGCTTGAAACGTTCAACTAATACGCGGTCTTCGCTCATCGTTGTCTTTGACATCGCTTTCATCCCCCTGTTCCACAACGGGGCTGTTTTTTCCTAGGCTTGTCACTGCCTACGTCGGTCAGGTTTATTTAAAAGCAAAACGGCCAGGAACCGGAAAGGTGCATCTTTTCCCCACCTCCCGGAACCTGACCGAATCGCTTGCGTGACTCCTTAGATACGCCCCGACTCGGGCTGAACGATCAGTGCGCAGCCCGAATCAAGGCGGCGAATTGGTCCGCCTTCAGGGAGGCGCCGCCAATCAAACCGCCGTCAATGTCCTTCTGGGCGAGCAGCCCGGCCGCATTGTCGGGGTTCATGCTTCCGCCATACAGGATGCGGGTGGTCTCAGCCACGTTGGAGTCGGCGAAAATCTGCTTCAGGAGTGCGCGGATAAAGGCATGCACTTCCTGCGCCTCGCCCGTCGTGGCGACTTTTCCGGTGCCGATGGCCCACACCGGCTCATAGGCGATGATTACCTTGGCCATAGCCGCAGCGTCAACACCGGCCAGCGCTGCCCGGACTTGGCGCTCGACCACCGCTTTCGTCGTCCCGGAAATACGTTCTGACAACAGCTCGCCAACGCAGACAATGACGGTCAGGCCGTTCGCCAGGCCGGCTTGCAGACGCTTGTTGACGGTCTCGTCCGTCTCCCCGAAATACTGCCGCCGTTCGCTGTGGCCGACGATTACATGCGTCGCCCCGGCAGTCGTCAGCATCGCGCCGGAAATTTCGCCGGTGAAGGCGCCTTTTTCGGCCCAGTGGATATTCTGTGCGCCGACCTTGAGACGGCTGCCCTTGGCTGCCGCAACTACGGCCGGCAGCGTCGTGAATGGCGGGCAGACCACGACTTCCGGGCCGCGGTCGCAGCTGCTGCAAGAAGCGCAGCCGCTGAATTCGCCCTTCAGCTTTTCAATCAGTTCAACGCCTTGAGCGGCGTCCATATTCATCTTCCAGTTTCCGGCGATGACTTTGCAACGTGACATGCTTTGCTCTTTCTTGATGATGCGCCCGGGGCTTCCAGCCAGGCAGGCTAATACACATAGGATGATTTTCCGGACGGGGGCCGGCCTGGCCTGTTATGCGTAAAGCCAGGCCGGCGCGACGAAAGCCAGGCCGGGGCAGGCCAGGGCAGGACGGTGTGGATGAACCCGCCCTGCGCCCGGGTCTTGCCATAATCTAATTATTTGTCGTCCAGGGCGGTGCAGCCCGGCAGCTCCTTGCCGCTCAAAAACGCGAGGCTGGCGCCGCCGCCAGTGGAGATATGCGTCATCTTGGCGGCTAAGCCGCTTTGATTGACGGCGCTGACGGAATCACCGCCGCCGATGATGCTGACTGCGCCGGAATCGGCCACAGCCTTGCATACGCCCATGGTGCCGGCCGCGAATTTGGCCATTTCAAAGCAGCCCATCGGGCCATTCCAGACTATGGTCTTGGCAGCCTTGATTTCGGCGGCATACAGCTTCAGGGTTTCCGGGCCGATGTCCAGTCCCATCCAACCGGCAGGAATGTCTTTGCCAACGACTTGGGTATTGGCGTCAGCATCGAATTTATCAGCCGCGATATTGTCTATTGGGAGCAGGAATTTGACGCCGGCGGCCTTGGCTGCGTCCAGCGTCTCTTTGGCGGTTTCGAGCAAGTCGTCTTCGCACAGCGACGCGCCGACCTCATGGCCGAGCGCCTTCAGGAAGGTATAGGCCATGCCGCCGCCGATCAGGAGCGTGTTGACGTTGCGGATCAGGTTCTGCAAGACTTCCAGCTTGCCGGAAACTTTGGCGCCGCCGATGATCGCCACAAAGGGACGCTGCGGTTTTTCCAAAGCCAGGCCGAGATAGTCAATTTCCTTCTGCATCAGGAAGCCGGCGACGCTCGGAGCGCCCTTGGCGCGCATGTGCTTGCAGATGATCGCCGTGGAGGCGTCCTTGCGTTCCGCTGTGCCAAAGGCGTCGTTGACATAGATGTCACCATAGGAGGCCAGTTTCGCCGCCATCGCGTCTTGCAGCGCCTTGTACTCGGCCTTGAGCTTGGCAGCATCCTCGTCGCTCAAACCATCGGTCTTGGCCTTGGCTTGTTCGCCTTTTTCAAAGCGGGTGTTCTCCAGCATCAGAATCTGCCCGGGCTTCAACGCGGCGACAGCAGCGTCAGCCTTCATGCAGTCAGGCGCGAATTGGACTGGCTTGCCCAGTACCTTGGCCAGATATTCAGCCACTGGCTTCAGGCTCAATTCCGCCTCGTAGCCATTGGCTTTCGGACGACCCAGGTGGCTCATCAAGGTCAGAGCCGCGCCTTGGTCAAGGATGTACTTAATGGTCGGCAGGGCCGCTTGAACGCGGGTGTCATCCGTGATCTGGCCGTCCTTGAGCGGGACGTTGAAGTCAACCCGCATAATGACTTTTTTGCCTGCGAACGATACGTCTTTTACCGTTTTTTTGTTCATGTGTTGTTTGCCTCCAAAGAGCTAGTGCGTGCGCTCCCGCCTCCTCTGGCGGTCGCATTGACTTAATCCGTATAATATACACCCGTTTTCTCGTCCGGAACGCACCGCCGTCGGCTTTTCCTTATGATAGAACAAAAAAACGCAATCAGTCAGCCGTTGATAATGGCTCTTTTAACAGCATGTTTTCAACGTTTCTTCCGCTGCACGTTGGTGAACGCGGTGGACATGGCGGACAGCGTAGTCCAAGCTCGCCCCTCGCCCCTCGCCCCTTACGAATTATGAATTATGAATTATGAATTATGAATTATGAATTATGAATTATGAATTATGAATTATGAATTATGAATTATGAAATGCGCCTCAGCATTCAGCA
>JAAZKI010000288.1 GCA_012799905.1 Lentisphaerota bacterium
TAATCCAGGGAAAAACATAATTCAAACCCTGGAGATTACAATGCGAGAGCATCGTTACTTTGAAAGATGATGGAAAGCGTGCCAGCAAAATCATACCCCGGCACAAAACAACTATGATTCTGTTAAAAATCGTTTGAAGAAGGGTGGGCAACAGTCTATTTTTTCTATGGCATGCTGTATGTTTTGCGAATTGATTTTTGCCGGAGAATTAGCGCCATGAAGAACCCAATGGACCGACAACTTGAAAAGCAGCTTTCCGACCGCGCCGTAGCCATAGGCCGCGAGGGCAATGTCGCTGCCTTTGACGAGTTGCTGGTGTTGCTGAAGTCCTCATCAGCCAATGCCCGGCGTCTGGCTGCATCTGCCTTGGGCAAATTGGCTTGGATGGGAGTGGACCAAGCCGCAGCCGTCGCTGCCTTGGGGCCGGTAGCGCGCAGCGATCCGCATGCACAAACACGCCAGTATGCGATCAGGGCGCTGAAAGCATACGGTGCCGCCGCCAAAGACTGTTTGCCGGATTTTCGCGATATGGCAGTCAATCCCTACGAAAAGTACTATATTCGCCGTGATGCAGCAGCGGCCGTGGCTTTTATCGAAGAAGCTCTGCGGGTTGCCGCCGCAGCTGCGCAGTATCGCTGTCAACGCTGCAATTCAGTGCTGACTGCCGAGGAATTCGCGCGCTCGCAGCAGGCGTTTCAGCGTCCGTACTGCGATCGTTGCTTCGACGAAGTCTTCCTGTCTCGCCGCAACTTCGAAACCCAGGTCGAGCTGAACAAGACGATTGAAGCGCGGGATGGCACGGTGGTGCAATCTGCCGGCGAACGCACTATCGCAGACTGGCTGACTGCCCGGGGCATTGCCTACCGCTATGATGCCAAGTATCGCATCATTGGCGAATTCCAAATCCGGCCGGATTTCTATCTGCCCGAGCTGGATGTCTATATTGAATACTGGGGACTGAATACGCCGCAGTACAAAATGAGCATGTACAAAAAGCAGGTGCTCTACCAGCAGGAAGGAAAGCGCCTTATCTCGGTCTATCCTGCCGATTTGCCTCGCCTGGACACCCTATTGCGCACCAAGCTGCAGCTCTTCGGGTATCATTGCTGACGCCGCCAGGCGTGGCTGCCCGCGTGTATTATTGGCGTTGTCGTGCTCCGCTGCTGCCGCGTGTATTATTGGCGCTGGCGTGCGTGTATTATTGGCGTTGTCGAGCGCAGCGAAGACAGCAGGAAGCGCATTGCCATTTTCGCACTTCCGCCCGCGGCCACTCTCTGCGCCTTTGCCGACGGCGCGGTCAATAAACCGTCTCATCCCAGGAACGACAGGATAGAGCGCCGGTAGATGCCATGTTCCCAGTCAATTTCCCGGTTGCGGAGGAGGCGCTGCCATTCTTCGGGGATGGCGGAGAGTCGCCGACGACAGTCTTGCTGGGAGAGTTCCGGTTGTTCGGCTACGAGCATGGTCTTCGTCTGATGCACGGGCAGGTATTCGGTCCATTTGACGCTCACGCTGTGAATGCGACCGTCGCCCCCACGGATATTCTGGGATTCGGTTCTGGTCTTGCCTGCATAGCCCGAGGCAGTCACGGCAATGACTGATGCGCCCCCAGCCTGCCTGCGTCTTTGCGTCTTGAGAATGTTGCTGGTGATGCACTGCGGATGTCGAAAATAGCGTTCGCCGTGATAATTGGCCAGAGATTCAAGCTCCCAGGACGACGCCAGCCGGTGGCCAGAGCTGTCATTGATGGCGTACTGAGGCTTGGTCTGCTGATACAACGGGATGGCTAACAACGGCGCCAAGGCAAAATATATCGCCCTGAAATACTCTTCGTGGGTTCTTTGGAAAAGTTCCTTGGCGCTGTCCAGACGGTAGTGCGCGAAGTTTCGCGGGTCGATATTGAGCTGGATGCGATTGAGGTGTTGCGGGTAAATGGCATTGAGTTTGCCTTGTTTCACAAACGCAAAGTCATCGCCGAAGCCGATTTTCTTGTCCTTGAGGAGTTTCAGCATCTGCTGCTGGGCCAGCGGGGTGAACAGAAGCCGGAAGTCAATCTCGTTGTTTCGGTCGGTGGCATGGAAAAAAGCCTCGAAGTCGTGGTTGGCCATCAGGGTGAACTGTGATTCGTCTTCTAAATTGCGGGAGAAGTCCTTCAGTCCACCGATGACGATTTTTTTGTGCAGGGAGTGGAGGATGCCGTCGCCACCCGAGAGCGATGAGGGCGAGCGCGAGAAGGTCAGCCCAGGCACAGCGTCATTGCCGTAAAGCAGGAATCGTTCTTCGGAATAGACAGGAATCGGCTTGCGAACCCTGGCCACTAAGGTCTCGCGACGCTGCACAGAGACGTATTTGCCGTCCTTATCCTTGACCCGCTCCGTCCAGGAAATCTCCTTGCTTCCAGTATAAGTCCTCTCGCTCCAGTGCATCTTCCGCACCTGCGCGATGACGAAGGGATTGCCGTTGATGGCGCCGCTCTGGACAGACAGTACGGATTGGCGTTTGTCGAAATAGTTTACCAGGCCAAAGTTCTGCTCAAGTTCCTGCAAGCGCGCCGCAGTGAAAAATGGGTCGAATTGAATTTTGGGGACAGTCTGGGCGATGAGCCTGGTGGCCATGTCCCAATCATAGAGTTGATTGAGCGGGGCCATCTGAACCCAAGCCTTGTTTTTTAGCTTCTCAATCTGGCCAGACAACGTCCCTGCCGTCGCTGTCAGACGGCGGTAATTGGGGACGAAGACGTTGCCTAACAGCAGGCCGGGCACGGCCACCCCGACAGCGCCCAGGAGAAGCCCCAGCAAGACGGCAAGCAAGCTGCCTTTCTCAAAGCCACCCAGGATTGCGGAAGCAGCGCCGAGAACTAAAAAGATGATGGCGAGCACCGCAATCGCAATCAGAACTCCCCAACGCCAACGCTGACTCTGGACAGTGCGGTGCTCTTCCACCAGACGGTCGATGGTCGCAATGGTTTCGGCGTTTTTTGCTTCATCTACGCCGGAGGCTTTGACGAGACTGGCGAACATCTCACGGGTCAGACGGGCGAACTTTTCCCGGAATTCCGTGCAGTATCGATCCAGGGGCTCGTAGACATCGTCGCTCAAAAGAAGGTTCCCCTGGCTTTGGCTTTGGTTTCGGCCGAGGCAGTGAAGGGTATTCTAGTGGTGTATCCAGCGCGCGCGGCGACGATCATGCGTGTCGGCCAGGAGAAGATGTCCGTATTCCATTGGTTGACGGTGTCGTTATACAGGGCGCGGGCAGCGGTGATTTCCTTTTGCAGGTAGCTATTTTGCTGCATGGCGTCAGCGATGGCCTTATGGGCCTTGAGTTCAGGATAGGCCTCGACCTGTGGAAACAGCCTGGCAAAGGATGCATCAATTTGCCGCGACACTTCGTTTCGTTCGCCATCCGGCAGACGCCCGCCGCGGAAGGCGGCCACGGCCTTCATCACTTCCTTGTCCAGGTCGATGGCTTTGGACACCAGCGGGGCGACATTCTGCAGAATCTGCACTCGCAGCTCCAAATAGTTGTCGATTTGCGACGCATCAGCCTGAATTTTCTGTTGCAGCTGGCGGAAGTAATTGGCGGCATTGATTTTCATGAACTGGAAAATCAGTCCGGGGAGAATTCCGCAGACCCAGAGCATGATTTCAAAGAGCGTCGAGCCGAAACCGATTTTTACCGGCAGTTGACGTTCAATCACATGGACATCCCGTCCTTGGGGGTTGATGTTGCCCGTCAGTTCATCAAGTTCATTGCCCATTGGTTTTGTCTCCCTTGGTTGGAATGGTTTGGCGATATTGTTGTCTGCCTGAATATATTAAGGATTGGTTCGCGGCTGCATTTTGTTTATAGCTTAATCTCATGCAGGTCTGAATGCAAGTCGAACCCGCAACTATGAAGCTCAGTCGCTTATCGATACGCGGGGTTCCGGCGAGGAGTGGTGCAAGGAAAGGGGCGAGGGGCTTTTTCTAGGGGCGAGAGGCTTTTTCTAGGGGCGAGGGGCTTTTTCTAGGGGCGAGGGGCGAGGGGCGAGAGTGAGTTTGGACTACGCTGGCAGCCATGTCCACACCGTCCACTATGTCCACCAAGTCCACAGCCGCGAAGCGGCAAAGGCCCGGAGGGCGACACATAAAAGCCCAGGGTGAGCGTAGCGAAGCCCTGGATGAGGCGTATAATAATTTTGAGCCCCGCCAGGGGTGACA
>JAAZKI010000158.1 GCA_012799905.1 Lentisphaerota bacterium
TCGAGGTCGACGTCCGCCTCCTAGCCGCCACCAATCGCGACTTGAAAGCCATGGTGGCGGAAGGCACTTTCCGCGAAGACCTCTACTACCGCCTCAATGTCGTCAACCTGGTTCTGCCGCCTCTGCGTGAACGTCCAGAGGACATTCCGCCGCTGCTCAACCACTTCTTGCAGCACACCGCTGCTGAAAACAACAAGCAGATTGATGGCATCACTGGCGACGCGGTTAAAGTCCTGATGGCTCACACTTGGCCCGGCAACGTCCGCGAACTGCGCAATTGCGTAGAGCGCATGGTGGTCTTTGCCCGCGGCGCTACCTTGACCTTAAATGACGTCCCGGCCAACATCCGCCAGGCTGTCAGCGACCAGTTCCAGGCGCCGGCCGAAGAAGCGGCCGCCGAGCTGGCCGCCTCGGAAAATCACCTGGACATCAAGGCCAATGAGCGCGCCCTCATCCTCCAGGCCCTGGCCGAATGCAAAGGCAATCGCTCCCAGGCGGCCAAGAAACTCAATATCAGCCGCCGAACCCTCCATCGCAAACTGAACCAATACGGCATCACCGGAAATAATTGAGCAGAATGCACGTAGGAGCACGTAGTACAGCCTTCAGGCTGCCGTATGTTGCCACCCTGGGGGACGCTCGTAGTGGACATGGTGGACGCAGTGGACGTTGTGGACAGCGCCCCTCGCCCCTAACGAATTATGAATTATGAATTATGAATTATAAAATGCGCCTCAGCATTCAGCATTCAACATTCAGCATTCAGCATTCAGCATTCAGCATTCAACATTCAGGCTCTCGCCCCTCGCCCCTCGCCCCTCGCCCCTCGCCCCTAAAAAAAGCGCCAAGTCCGGCAATGCCGAACTTGGCGCTTTTGTTTAGCTTTTATCGATGTCAGGCCTACTTACGCAATGTACGTATTAGCGGTGGTGCTGCCGCCGCGGCCAGTCCAGTTGGTGTGGAAGAATTCGCCACGCGGCTTATCGACCCGCTCGTACGTATGAGCGCCAAAATAGTCGCGCTGAGCTTGCAGCAGATTGGCGGGCAGACGCGCGCAGCGGTAGCCGTCAAAGTAGCTGAGCGCCGCTGTGATGCACGGCATCGGAATGCCGGTCTGCAACGCTGTCACCGCCACCCGACGCCAAGCCGGTTGCGATTTTTCCATGATGTCGCTGAAGAACGGGTCCACCAGCAGGTTCTTCAGGTCAGGTTGACGGTCAAAGGCCTCCTTGATCCGGCCCAGGAACACGGAACGGATGATGCAGCCGCCGCGCCACATCAAGGCGATGCCGCCGTAGTTGAGATGCCAGCCATATTCCTCTGCCGCCGCCATCATCAGCTGATAGCCCTGCGCATACGAGACAATCTTCGAGGCGTAGAGAGCCTGGCGCAAATCGTCGATAAGCTGCGCCCGATCACCCTTGAACGGCTGGACAACGCCCTTGAGAATGCCGCTGGCAGCGACGCGCTCTTCCTTGAGGGCGGACAGGCAGCGGGCAAACACGGCTTCGCCGATCAGAGTCAGCGGCATGCCGACGTCCAGGGCCGCGATCGCTGTCCACTTGCCGGTGCCCTTCTGGCCGGCCCTATCCAGAATCAAATCAACCACTGCCTGGCCTTCTTCATTCTTGTAGCCAAGAATATCGCGGGTGATCTCAATCAGGTAGGAATCCAGTTCGCCTTCATTCCATTCGCTGAAGACCTGGTGCATTTCCTCGTTGGTCATGCCAATCGACTTCATCATGTGGTAGGTCTCGCAGATCATCTGCATGTCACCGTATTCAATGCCATTGTGAACCATCTTCACAAAGTGGCCGGCGCCATTTTCCCCGACCCAGTCGCAGCACGGCTCGCCGGCATCGGTGTGAGCGCAGATTTTCTGGAAGATATCCTTCACGTGCGGCCAGGCTGCGGGCGACCCGCCCGGCATCATGCTCGGCCCAATCAAGGCGCCTTCTTCGCCGCCAGACACGCCAGTGCCGATGTACAGGAGGCCCTTGCTCTCCAAGTACTGCGTGCGCCGAGTCGTGTCCGGGAAATGGCTGTTGCCGCCGTCAATGATAATGTCGCCCGGTGACAGCAGCGGGATGAGTTTTTCGATGAAATCGTCCACCGCCTGGCCTGCCTTCACCATCAGCATCACCTTACGCGGCCCTTTCAGGCTGGCGACCAATTCTTCCAGGCTGTGCGCTCCGATGATCTTCTTGCCCTTGGCGCGGCCATTCACAAAGTCGTCGACCTTGCTGACCGTGCGGTTGAAGCACGCCACCGTGAAACCCTTGCTCTCCATGTTCAGGATCAGGTTCTCACCCATGACTGCCAGACCGATAAGGCCGATGTCTGCTTTACCCATGTTCGATTTCTCCTTCGTTGGTTCTCGTTGCTCTGACTCAAGCATCTATGCCGGATAGTCTTTCCTGCTTACAGCTTGAAACTGAAACGCTCTGGCAGCGCCCGGTCGAACTCTGCAATCAAGCCCGACTGGTACGCGCTGTCATACGTGCCTGCTAAAAACTTCCCGATCGCCTCCTGGTGGAAACGCTGCCAAGACGCCTCCTCCTGCCCAGGAATAATCGGATAGAACAGCGCCTCGTTAGCCTGCGCTGCCTTGAAATCGCCTAAGGCATCCCCGACCATCAGGATGCGGCTGCTGGGATACTTGCCGACCGCCCCCAGCCGGATGTGATCAGCCTTGGAGCCAGCCTCCTGGCCAGCTATAAAACGCATATCGCCGTCAATACCATGCTCAGCCCACTCGCGCCGCAAAGCCTCCACTGGCGTCTGGCTGACGACGATCATGTCTGCCTGGTCGCGCAGCTTCTCCAGGCTCTCGTGAACCCCGGGAAACGGCGGTATGCCATACACCATGTCCTTGATCCGACTGTCGACCTCAACTGACCACGCCAGCACCCGGGTCAAGTCAGCGTCTTTTGAGGCCTGCACCTTCGCCTGCAAAGCCGGCAGCCCGAGCTTGTTCTCCTCTTGCAGCCAAGCATCCAGAGACGGCATCCTGCCACCGAGGTGAATCCCACGCGCGGCAAACACGTCCCACTCGCTAATCA
>JAAZKI010000159.1 GCA_012799905.1 Lentisphaerota bacterium
CAAGCCGATTCGCTCCGCCGCCGCGATTCGCGGCCTGGAGCAAGCCCTTAGCCAGACTCAGGCGGCCGCGCCGGAAGAAGCGCCAGCCCAGGTCGAACCACCGCCAGAGGCTATTGAACGTCATTTCGGGGTGCTGGTCGGCGAGCACGAAGGCATGCGTCGGCTGTATGACCAGATTGATAAGATCGCAGATACGGACATGACCGTGCTTTTGCGGGGCGATAGCGGCACTGGCAAGGAGCTTTTCGCGATGGCGATTCACAATGCCAGTCAGCGGGCGCGGCGACCCTTCGTTGCGGTCAATTGCGCAGCATTGCCGGAGCAGCTGCTTGAGTCTGAATTATTTGGTCATTTGAAAGGCTCGTTTACCGGCGCTGTCCGCAATAAGGAAGGGCTTTTTCAAGCGGCCGAGGGCGGGACTCTTTTTCTGGATGAGATTGGCTCCATTTCCATCAATATGCAGCTGACGCTGCTGCGAGTTTTGCAGGAGCGCAAGATTCGGCCGGTTGGCGGCAACACCATGCTGCCAGTGGATGTGCGGGTGATTGCGGCCACTAACGAGGATTTGGAAAAACGGATTCAAGACGGCGTTTTCCGGCAGGATTTGTATTATCGTCTCAGCGTCATGCCGATTATCATTCCGCCGCTGCGGGAGCGGCGCTCCGACATTGGCTTGCTGGCGAATTGGTTCCTTAGCCAGATTTCCGGCCAGGAGGGCGGCCAGTTCACGCTGGCGCCGGCGGCATTGCAGGCGCTGGAGAGCTATTCCTGGCCAGGCAATGTCCGTGAATTGGAAAATACGATCAAGCGGGCGGTGGCTCTCGGCGGCGCTGACGGCCATGTGGTGCAATTAGATGATTTGCCGGAAAATATTCGTTCGGCAGCAGCAGCGCCGCCGGTTGAGCCGATGGGCGCCAACGCCAACGCCAACGCTGCGGCCATGCCATCAATAGCTGGCCAGCCGATGACGTTGAAAGCCTATCTGCGCCAATGCGAGCGGCACTACATCCGCCAGGTCATGGATGAATGCGATGGCGACAAGAAGGCCGCAGCCAAGATGTCAGGCGTCAGCCTGGGGACTTTTTATCGCAAGTTGGAGGATCATCAGCTGTGAGGATAGCTGCTCTTCATGTTTTTTGCCGCCGGCTGGGATTTCTTGCCGGGTGCCTGCTGCTATTGTTGTTGTCGGCCTGCAATAGTTCGAAGGTGCCGGTGTTTTATCTCAGTTTTCATCCTATTCCGGCGTCGGTTGAGATTATGGGCCGGGCGCCGTACATCAACGTTACCAGCGCCGATGACGAAGACAGCAAGGTGATTGGGAAGTATCCCCTTTTTGATTCGGCTCGAATCATCAAGGCGGAGGTTGTTCCCGATGCGGCGACCGGCAAATGCGGCTTGAAGCTGTATTTGGACCGGCATGGCGTCGCCGCCTGGCATGAGCTGGCAGTCTATCATCGCGCCGAGCCGATGGCCGCAGTCATGGATGGCTTTTATCTCGGCATCGCGACTTTTACCAGCCGGGACGACGAACCCGGCATCCTGACCACGAACCCGTTGTGGACAGAGTATGAAGCGCAGAAGATTGTCGAGCATGTCGAATCAAACTATGAACTGGGCGGGAAAGAATAGGGGAGGGCAGCGCGGGCTGTCTTTCTCTGCCCCAGACGTCAGTAAGATAAAAGGTTGAATTATGTCAGAACAAAAGCGTTATGCAACTTGTGATGAATCTTTGGAGGATATGTTTCTTGCTGCTGCCGAGGGCCAAGATGAGGCTTCCGGGCAGATTGCGTCGATCCTGCGTTTTGCAGAACCGCGCGACAGTTCGCAGTGGGAGCCGGAAGTGCAGGAATTTTGGCAGATCAGCTTGGAGCTGGTGGTTGAGAAGATTGACCATGACCAGCTTCGACCGGGCGACTGTCAGTTGCTGGAGGCCATTCTGCTGGCCGGTTTTGACAGCATTGTGATTCGCGACCGGCTGGGGGCGTACTTGAAGCATGTGTTTCGGCACTACCGCGACCCGGCCGGCTTGCTTGATGCCATTGGCGTCCGTGACAGCAGCCTGCCCTTGTCCGCAATTCATCTGCGCTACCAGATTATGCAGCAGGTGAAGCCAGGCGCTTTTTGCTATGACCGTCAGTTCGGGCTGGGGACAATCGCCATTGTGGACGACATTGCCAACGATGTGATTATCCAGTTTGAGCGCCGACACACAGTACCGCTTCGGCTGTTTATGGATAACTTCATCGTTGTGAAGGACCTTTCGTTGGTGCATAGCCTTCTGTGCGGCAAATTAGCCGCCAACCTCCTGAAACCGTCGACTTTTGAGGCGGACATCCTGAGCAGCCTGATTGCGCAGGCGCCGTTGGATGAGGATTTAGGCCAGCGTCTGCTGGTTCCCAAGGTTCTCACGGAAGAGCAATATGCGTCGTTTGCCAGCGGTGTGTCGCCGTTTGCTGCTGCCTCTGCAAGCACCTCAACCCAGACGACCTCTGCCGCGACCGACTCGAATGTTTTTTCTGAACAGTGGGATGCCAGCCGCAGCCTGCTGGAATTGTCGGAACGCTTGAAAAACCTGAGCACCCTTGAGGTGGAAGGCGAGCCCAACCTGGACAACGTCGCCGGCATCTTGCAGCATGCTGCCGGACGGGACGATCAGGCTGACAATTTTGCCCTCACCCTGGCCTTGTTGCAGAAGATGGCCGGCCCGTTGCTGTCCTGGCTGAACGAAGTTCTGGCCAGGCTGGCGGAGAAAGCGGTGGTCTGGCAGGATGCGGAGACCTTTGCGGCCGTCACTGACAAGCTGCCGGGCAGAATGCTCCCGTTCTGGCTGCGGGCGACATCAACGGCGATGGGCAACGACTATCTGGCCACCCAGACGCTGCAATTGCCGGCGCGCCTGTGGACTCAGGTGGAGAAAGTTCTGTCAGAAGCCTCAGAACGCCATCTCCTGGAGGAGAAAGTCACGGAGCGTTTGAAGACCGGCAAGCCTTCAGCAGATGTGTTGTTTTGGGTGTGGAAAAGCGGTCAGCAGCAGTTGAAGGACGAGTATCTCGGCGATGCTCATCTCCTGTTCAAAACGCTTAGCCAAGATGTCAGCGGCAGTTATCTCAAGGCGCAGCGTGATTTGAAACGCCTGCTGCTGAATGACGAGAAGTTCCAGCGGCAGGTTATGCTGGACGGCAAGCATGAAGCAGTGCTGGCGTTGATTCGTTGCACGAAGCGGATGACTTTGCTGGATGCGAGCGAGCGACAGAGCTTGCTGGTGAAAATTGTGCGTCATTATCCGCAGTTCATTCAGGACGTCGAAGAGCGTCGTCCGACAGCGCAGCGTCGACCCGTCGGGAAGATAACGTCGGTTCACAGTTTCAATCAACGGCGCCAGGAGCTGGAAGAGTTGATCAGCACGTTGATTCCCGAAAATATCAAGGCGATTGAAGAAGCGCGTGCGATGGGCGACTTGCGGGAGAATTCGGAATACAAGTATGCGAAGGAGCAGCAAGCGTTTCTAGCTCAGCGGCGCGTCGAGCTGGAAGAAAGCCTGCAAGGCATGGTGGCGACGGATTTCCGGGATGTGGTGGTGAAGGATGCCGCAGTTCCCGGTTCGACGATTGTCCTGCGCCATCACAATGGCAGCGAACATCAGTACCACCTGCTCGGACTTTTGGACAGCAATCCCGAGTTGGGCATGATATCCTGCGATGCGCCGCTCGGAAAAGTGCTCCTGGGCTGCAAGGCGCAAGACGAAATCGAACTTCCTTCCGGAGAAAAGGCCACTGTCGTGTCTGTGAGCCAACTGCCAGAGGACATCCTGGCGCGGCTGGCGTAGGGGAATGGCGGCTGACCTGACTTCGCTGCGGCGGCAGTCGAAGATGGCCTGTCCCCAGGCTAAGGCCTGGAGTTAAGCATGGTTAAGCGCCTGCAGCGCATGTTGATATGACTGCAAACATGATGCATCTTCACCGTCTGAGAGCCTGTACAAGATACGTGCCTTTGCTCCGCTTGTGATTATCATGCGCTGGCTCCGACTGAAAGCCTGTGGAAGGCACGTGTCTTAGCTCCGCCGTCCACTAAAGTCCATTTCCGTCCACGTCCACTTTCCACTAACGTCCCCTAAAGTCCACAGTCCATCGTCTACTGACGTCCATTAAAGTCCACTTTCGTCCATTGTCCACTGTCCATTAAAGCGCTTTACCCGGGGTGTCTAGCGCCGCAGATTGCCGGAATTCCGAGTATCAATCGATGACCAATACTACAAGCATTCATCGCAAAACTTCGCACATTGACTAGGAGTTCGAGCAATGAAAAAAGTTTTTTGCCAAAATTGCAAGCAGTACTACGAGGCCGAGGATAATATCCAGGCTGCGAGTTACAACTGTCCGCAATGTAACATCCCACTCTCGGAAATCCCCCTGACTCCCAGCCTCACGCCCACTTCCATTCCTGCCTCTCCAGCCGCCAAAAGCCGCTTGGCATATTGCATACTCGCTATTTTATTTGGGCATCTCGGAATTCACAACTTTTACAGTGGTCACTATATGCGCGGAGTGGTCAAATTGCTACTTTTCCTCCTGCTCTGTTGGACCATTATCGTCCCCTTGGGAGTTTCCATCTGGATCATCGTAGAGATGCTAACCGTCACCGCCGATAAACGTGGCGTGCCCTTTGACGATAAAGTCGGCAATGGAATAGTTATTCTGATTATCGCCATAGGCTTATTCTGTCTATTATTCATTGCCTCCATCCTTGCGGCCATGTTACTGCCGGCCCTGAGCACGTCGAAGGAAAAGGCTCGGGCTATTAGTTGCGTCGCCAATGTCAAGCAAATCAGCATTGGATATCTAATGTATACCGATGATTATGAAGCTGCACCCACAGAGATGCCGCTGCTCACGCCCTATGTCTGCGACTCCGCAACCTTTCACTGTCCCTCGTCTGCGGACGCCAGTCAGCCCTCTTATTACTTAGTCACCTATCCTATCCCTATCGAAAAAATGAGTGACCCATCAACTGTGCCAATCATCATTGAAAGAATTGGTAATCATAAAAAACACATCACTGTTGCTTTCGCTGATGGCCACGTTGAGACAGTATTCAACGATTGCAATAACTACACAGGGCTACTACGCCTTTTACCGAATATGGATAGCCGAGAGCTTGCGGCCTTGGTAAAACAACTTGAGCAGTGGGACGCTGACAGGAACTAAAGCCTGCAAAGCGCCTGCTGCTGAATGGCGAGAAGTTCCAGCGGCAGGTTATGCTGGACGGCAAGCATGAAGCAGTACTGGCGTTGATTCGTTGCACGAAACGGATGACTTTGCTGGATGTGAGCGAGCGGCAGAGCCTGCTGGTGAATAATCGCTTGATCGTCGCTTTTACATAGGGACGATATAATTAATACGAAAAACAAAATAAATCAAGGTTAAGAAAGCCCATAGGGTGGCCCTCAGGTCATTCAGGCCAAGCGGGCGGCGACCTGAAGTGCCCCCCCCACTCTATCCGAGCTGCCAGACAGGACAGCCAAAGAAATCAACAGGCCAGACCGTGCCGCACGCTGACAATCTCATTCGCCAAGAGAGCAATCCCATAAAAAATCCGTGCCCATCTGTGTCCATCCGTGGTTAAAAATAGGTTGTGGACGGATAGTCCACCCTAAGGTACTGGCGGACAACGTAGTCCAAGCTCACTTTCGCCCCTCGCCCCTTTTCTGAGACCGCTGCTCGCCGGAATTTCGAGTACCAATTGGCGACCCATTACAGCAGCGCTGCATTTTACCAGGCTTATGATTTGCTTTTCGGCAGTCAGGACATTATGATTAAGGGCAGCAGTTGCTCGTTGCTATCGGTCTATGACGGCGACAGCGTCAAGTCATGTTCCACCCTTGATTTGTCAGGTCTGCCATGCGTGTCAAAAAGCACCTTTTGCGGCGTTTGGAGCATCCGGTTGATCGTCCCTTGCGGACTATGGGCTATCGTGACTTCACCAGCAATGCCGATTGGCGGGATAACCTGGTTTCCTTTACCAGTCTGCTCTGGCATCCGAAACGCCGCCGCGTAACATGCGGTCTGACAGCGTTTAACAACGACTTGATGTATGAATTTGACCCGGCCAGCGGAACTTTCCATAATCTTGGCTTTCAGCCCTTGGCAGAGCGGTTTGAAATCAAAATCCATCGTTCCCTGGCTTATGATAGCAATGGCAACGTCTACGGCGCCACGGCTTGTCTGCATCGCGAAGACCAGCGCCAGGAAGGCGCCGGCGGGCGCATCTTCCATTATGACTTCGAGCGCCAGGCATACGACTTCCTCGGCATTCCAGTGCCGCAGGACTACATCCAGACGATTACTCTTGACGAAGAGCGTGGCCTGATTTACGGCGTCACCTACCCAGTTTTTGAGTTTTTTGTCTTTGACTTGAAGCGCCGCGAGGTCAGGTTCCGGCAGTACATGGGCAGCGCCCCGCACATCATGGCCCTTGACGATGCAGGCTGCGTCTGGTCGACCTGGAATGCGCGCACCCACAATCTGTTCAAGTACGACCCGGACGCTGACCGGGTCACCTATTATCACCATTCGCTGATTGAGGGGCAGGGCGCTGACTTGATGTATCCGGGCGCTGGGCCGATTGACATGATGCTCAACGGCGGAGACGGCTTTTTGTACGTCGGCAGCACGACCGGCGACCTGCTGCGCATTGACCCATCCAGCGCCAAGGTCGAATACCTGGGCCGACCGACGCCTGAGCGCCGGCTGCCAGCGTTGGCGATTGGGCCGGACAAGCGGCTTTACGGCATTGCGGGATTTTATGGCCGCTGTCATCTTTTCGCGTATGACCGCCAGCGACGCAGCTTTGAAGATGTCGGCCTGATTCAGGATGACGAGGATCAGCTCTATATCGGCCATGACCTCTGCATCAGTGACCGAGCCATCTACGCAGGAGAGACCGATACCGAGCAGCGCGCTGGCTACCTGTGGGAATGCGTATTATGAATGAACCGATGTTCTGGGCTTGGTGGGGCTGGGAACCGTTGCGGTTCTACCATTACATGAAGGGTCAGGCTGCCGGCGTCACCGGCCTGGCTCAGGAATGTCTTGATGACTGGTACGAGCAGCTCCATTCCGAAGATGTGGCAAAAGCAGCCGCCGAACTCGGCATCAACTGGGCCGTGACCCATTTTGTGAAAGGCTTTGGCCTGGACTACGAAAAAGAGGAAATCGCGCGGACGGCCGCCTTGACCAGCATCTGTCACCGCTATGGCATCAAAGTGTTCGGATACTTGCAATACGGCACTATCCTGCACGAAACCTTTTTCCAAGAATGTCCCCAGGCAAAGGACTGGATTCAGCTTGACGAAGCCGGCGCGCCCCAGCTCTGGTGCGGCTCGCCGCTGCGCTTCCTGCCTTGCATCCATGCTGACGAACATCATCAGTATCTGAGGGAATGTATTCGACGCGGCTTGCAGGATATCGGGTTGGATGGACTCCATTTCGACAATTTCTACAGCCGGCCCTGCTATTGTCCGCGATGTCGACAGGAATTTCGCGCATACGCCAATGCCGAGATTCCCCCGGAAAGCGCCTTGGCCAATGAGCCGCATCACGACCCTGTGGTGCGACAATGGATTCGTTTCCGGTGCGATAGGCTGGCAAGCCTGATGGAGGAAATCAGCCGTTTTGCCCGCGCCATCAAGCCGGATGTGAAGCTGATTTGGAATCCCAGCCCCATCCGCGGAACTCTGAACCAGGCTGCCTTGCGCGGAACTGATTTCCGGCAGCTCGGCCCCCGGGCCGGCATACTCTGGTCGGAAAGCGGTAATTTCCCCGGCTGTCGGGACGGACGCCTTATTCACCAGGTCAATTTTTTTAAGACGGCGGAGGCCATTGGGTATCAGACGTTTTCAACCACCTGGATGCGGGGCGCGGAAGGACTCGGATTGCCGCAGACCGCAGCGGAAATCGCCTTGAACACGGCTGAGAGCGCTGCTTTTGGGGCTGTCCCAGGCAGCAATTGGCTGCTGCGCCCTAGTCATCTGCATGATCTGCTGTCACAAGGCCCCCTTAGCTGCGAATTGAAGCGCAACCTGGACTTTATTCGCCGACATGCGGATGTGTTCGTCGGCTCTCAAGGCGACGGCGAAGTAACTCTTTTTCTTGACCAGGAAAGCCCGGCCTGGGAATTCAGCCGGAGCTATGGGGCTTTTTTAGCTGTCCAGGAGCTGTTGCTGCGGCGTCACGTGACTTTTGATTTGGTTTTTTCCGAGTCGGCGGCGCGTCGGCGTCCGGAGCGCCTTGTGCTCAGGATCAGCAGTCGCCGTCTGCATGATGGCATTTCCGATTCTGCGCGGGTGCTTGACATCAGCGGCGCTCTGGGGCCGGCCAGCGTCAGCGGCAGTTATCAGGCTGCTGTTGCCATGACGCCGGAGATGGAGCAGGAGTCGGAACGGATTATAGCTGCCCTTGGTCAGCGTGAGGTGACGGTCTCAGCGCCGGAGACGGTGTTTGTGGAAGCGCGGCGAACTGCTGATCAACGCCGGGTTTTGCATTGCTTGAATTATGACAACCAGTCGGCGCCGGCTCGGGTCAGCGTTGCGTTTTTAACGCCGCCGGCAGAAGTGCAGGCGCTTTCCCCGGATAGGGAAGCCGTCCGTTTGATTCCAAGTCACGGTCGCATTGAGTTGCCACCGGTGGCGACTTGGGCGGTGTTGGTCTGGAATGACCAGGCCTGATGCTGAAGGAAAAAGAGTAGGTCATCAAACCAGAAAATAGGAAAGTAGGCTTGCCATGAAAATTGCTATGCCATTTTTTGCCCTGTCTTTGACTGCCATGCTGTCAGCTCAACCGGCTTTGAAATCGGCTGACAAGTTCGGCGAGTTGACGGTCAGCGTGCGCAACGGCGCACAAGCGCGTGAGAATATGCTTGTCACCCAGCGTGTTACGCGTGAATGGGCAGCGTCTGTCGCAAATGGCGGCGGTTTTGCTGAGCAGCATGCGGACGGGAGTTTCGCGCCGGTGCCTTTTGCGCTGGACAGTACGGGCGAAGCGCCGGTCTTGGTCTGGCAGATGCCTGGCACCACCGCGCCGAATGCGGTGCGACGCTTTGCATGGCGTGCGGAGCAGACGTTGGGCACCGCGCCAGGCAGCGATTTGACCGTCTCGACTGACGACGCGCGTATCGCGGTCGCGAACGGATATTTTCGGCTGGCGCATCCGGTTCGCGGCAAGGGCGGCTTCCCGCAGGACATTGAATATGTCCGCTCAGGGAATGTTGATCCGGAACTCCATTTTCTTGACCGAATCGTCCGCAAGAGCGAGGACGGGCGTTTGATGCAGTATCACGCCAATATCTGCGAAGACGCGACTGCGCGCGTGGTGTTTACGAGCCCGCTGCGGGTCGTGCTGGAAGTGCAGACTGGCTTTGGGTCGCGCGCTGTTGAGACGCCCGGGCAGCCGCAGGTGGTTTATCGCTACGCCTACAGCGCCAACTCTCCGGTTGTGCAGGTGGAGGCGCGCTATACGCGCACAGATGACGGGCCGTGGCGCGAGCTGCACTTCCTCCATCTCACGCGCAATGAGGCGCACTACACGCGCTTTGTCACCGGGGATGCCGGCACCACGCATCTTTTGCAGCCGAAGGGCGATCCCAGTCGCGCAGTGAGAGGGCCGCAGTGGGGAGTCATGGCGGATGAGACGGATGCCTGCGGCGCTGGTTTTGATGGCGTGACGTGCTGGGATGCCTCGAATGAGTTCGTGTACTACGTCCGCAGCGGCCATATGACCTGGCAAGGGCCTGAGGCGCGCTTTGAGGGTGGACTTTACTTTGGACCCGCAGGCGATGAGGCTTGGTATAGCCAGTGGCTGGGACGCGAGCGCGAACCCGAGATTGCGCTCTTTAGGGACGGTCGCCCCTGGATACCGGTCGAGCACGATTCGCCAGAGGGCGCGTACCGCCTGGAAAACACGGCGTTGCGCATAGTGTTTGCTGACGTCGAACAAGGGTATGACTGCACGGGCATTGTGAACCTGTTGGCCGATGACGCTCGCTTTGTGCGTACGCGTAACAGCGCGCCGGGGTTGTGGTCGCTGACTTTCAAGACGCCTGCGGATGCGGAGGGGCAACAGGAGACCGTAGTGCTTTCCAATCGCTCTCCGGCAGCACGGCGCCGGGCGGTCACCGAAAGCCGTCGGCTTGAGTTTGTGTGGGAGGGGCTTGATTTGCTGGATGAGCCGGGCGTGGTCGATGTGCGGGCTGAGGTGTCGCTGGACGCGGGCGCGAGCGCGAGCGCGTGGCGTATTTACGTGACCAACCGCAGTCGGCGTTTTGGCTTGGAGGAAACTTCATATCCGCTTCTCAACGAGGTGGTGCCGCCGGGTGTTGGGGATGTGCTGCTGCCTCGCGGCAATTGGGGCGGGCGCTTGATGCCCCGGCATCGCGGTAATTTCGCTGCGCGGTATCCATCGGCAAGCTGTCCGTTGCAGATGATGGCCTTTCAGTTGGGCGATGCCGGTCTCTACCTTGCCGCGCACGACGGTGCTGCGACGACTAAGCGGCTGAGCGTCGGCGCCAGGCAAGATGCTACATTTCACACGCTGGCTGAACAGGCCGGCGTGCCGGGCGCGGCGGGCGCGCCAGCGTATCCCGTGGTGGTCGCGGCTTATCGCGGCGACTGGTGGCAGGCGGCGCGGCGCTACCGCGATTGGGCCGTGAAGCAGACATGGGCCGCCAAAGGGCCAATCGCCGAGCGCGATGATTTCCCGAGCCGCCTGAAGGAACTGGGATTCTGGATGCTCCTGAACGACCCGCCGGAAACGATCACCAGCACTATGGCGCAGGCGGCCGAACTCTTTCCGGACATGCCGATTGGCGTGCATTGGTACAAATGGCACCAGATTCCATTTGACCATAGCTATCCGGAATACTTTCCGACTAAGCCGGGCATGGCCGAAGCGACGCGCGAAATGACTACGAAGGGGCAAACAGTGATGCCTTATATCAATGCGCGGCTGTGGGACGTGGAAATTCCGAGTTTCGAGACCGGATTTTCGGCGGCGGCCAAGCAACCGAACGGCGCCAACTACGTCGAGGTTTATGGCTCGAAGCGCAAGCTGGCCCCGATGTGCGCTGCAACGCCGCTGTGGCAAGCCAAGGTTCAGGAAATTTGCCAGCGCCTGATGGACGAGTGCGGCGTAAACGCAATTTATCTGGATCAGATTGGCGCGGCCAGGCCAGCGCCGTGCTACGATTCCTCGCATGGTCACCCACTGGGCGGCGGCAGTCATTGGACAGCAGGCTACCGGAAGATGCTGACCCCGATCAAGCGCGAGGCAGAGCGCCGCAATATCGTGCTGACCACCGAGAACACGGCCGAGCCGTACATGGATAATATCGACGGTTATCTGACCTGGAATCCGCGCGAGCAGCAGGATGTGCCGCTCCTGCCGGCCGTCTATTCAGGCTACACGGTCTATTTCAGCAGCCCGCAGGCCGCGCACGACTCGCTGGACGCCTTCTGCGCAGCACAGGCGCGTGACTTCCTGTGGGGGTGTCAACTGGGCTGGAACGGCACGTGGATTCTGAAGCCCTCGCATCGTGAGAAGCAGCAGTTTCAGCATGAACTCTGTCGCTATCGTCTCGCTGCCCGTGAGTTTATGGTGGAGGGGCAGCTCATCGACGAGCTGCGCCCGCTCAATGAGGTGCCGCTGGTGACGCATCGGTGGAATAGAACCAAACCGCATAATGCACGCTTGCCGGCAGTCATGGGCACGCTCTGGCGCGATCACGCCGCTGAACGCCTCGCTGTCGCAATCGTCAATACGACCGGCGCCGCGCAGACGTTTGATTTCCAGGTCGAACCGGAACGCTGGCTGAAGAGTCGGGGGCCGTGGAGTCTTTATGACCTGATGCCTTCGGGCAAGAGTCCGCTGCATTTGCCGGAAGACCGGCGGGTGCTGCTCGGCGATCTCGCGCCGCGTGAAATCAGGATTTTTGTGATTGCTGCCCGCTGATTTCTATGCTGTTAATCCGCCCGGGCGCCGCAATCCGTAGCGCCGTCCTGGACTATATTATAGCCTACGTCTTTGGCGCTAAAAAATCATCAAACCAGAGAACAGGAAAAGGCTTGTCATGAAAATTGCCATTCCATTTTTTGCCTTGTCTTCGGTTGCCATGTTGGCTGCTCAGCCGGTTTTGATTCGGGCTGGCAAGTCAGCGACTCTGGAGGCTGAGCAGGCGGCATTGTCATCAGAACGGGCTGTAATTACAGCGATTCCTGGCGTGAAAAGCGGGCAGGGCGTCACTTTGGCGCCGGGAGCTGAGGAGAAAAACGGCCTGGACCAGGAATCGCCCCCTGACCTTACCTTTGTCATTAAGGCTGAGCGCCCAGACCGCTTTTACTTGCGCACCAACGCCGATGTCGACGAATATGGACGGGAGCTGATGAGCAAAGCCCGCAGCAAATATCAGTCCATGTTCCTCAAGCTTCAGATTGATGATCAGCGGCCGACGCGGCGCGTCGTGTATGTGCCCTGGGGCCAGCCGAAGCTGTCCCGCCAGACTCTGGGCAAATTTATGCTGAACGGCGAGGCTCAGCAACTGAAAATCTGGCTTCCGCGGGGCGTCCGTCTGGATACGGTGGATGTGATCACCTACAGGCCGACGCCGGTTCCAGAAGTCGCTGCGGACTATCAGCCGCCAGTAGTGCCGCCCAAGGTTCACCCGCGCCTTTGGGTGACGCCGGACACGCTGCCGCAAATCAAGGCAAATTTGACTCATCCGGAGCATGCCGCAGCCTGGGAAAAGGTACGGAAGCAGGCTTTGGCGCCGTTTGCCTTCACGTTTGAGCCGGACCGTGAGCTTCCCTACAACACTAGGCTCGAAGGCGCGGCCGCAGTCAAGGCTTTTTATTATCTTATGACTGGAGACCGGCAGGTTGGTCGGGAGGCGGTGCAGCTGCTGCTGGATTACCTGCCTCGGGTGGAATATGGCAACTTGCTGGACATCACCCGCGAAATCGGCGCTGCCATCTACGCCGCCTCCAAGGTCTATGACTGGTGTTATGACATCATTTCCGAGCCTGAACGCCAGGTGCTCTATCAGAATTTGATGCGCTTGGCTGATGACATGGAATGCGGTTGGCCGCCTTTCAAGCAGACGATCGTCAACGGCCACGGCAATGAGATGCAGGTGAACCGCGACCTGCTGTCGCTGTCAATTGCCGTCTATGACGAAGACCCGCTGCCATACAAGTATTGCGCCTGGAAAGTCTTGGAAGAGCTCGTTCCCATGCGCCGCTTTGAATATGATTCGCCGCGGCATAACCAGGGCATCAGCTATGCTGCTTTTCGTTTTGGTTGCGAAATGCATGCGGCCTGGCTGTTTAAACGTATGTTAGGCAAGGAAGTCTTTCATCCGAATATCAAGAATGTCCCCCTGTACTGGCTCTATATGCGGCTGCCGGACGGAAGCATGATTCGCGATGGCGACTGCGGCGCTTTTTCAGGCTATTGGAGGTCGCCGCAGACTTTTCTGCTGTGCTATGCCTATAGCGGCAGCCGGCTGGTCAAGGGCGAGTTTCTGCGGCAAGGCGGCTTGCCTAATAACCCGGTGCTTTTCCTGCTCGTCAATGACCCCGCAATTGAGCCGGACTATGATCTCTGGCAGCTTCCGCTCACGATTGATTTCGGGCCGATTCTCGGAGGCATGGTGGCGCGCACCGGGTGGAATTCCGGCTTGATGGCCGGCGACGTGGTGGCCGAAATCAAGGGCGGCGGGTATCATTTTGGCAATCATCAGCATGCTGATGCCGGCGCTTTTCAGATTTACTGTCGCGGGATACTGGCGGCAAAACTGTCGCAATACGGGTTTTACGGCACTCCCTTTGATATGAACTTCAGTAAACGCTCAATTGCCCAAAGTATAATGCTGGCGGTTGATCCGGAGGAAAAATTTTTGCGTACCGAGGCCAATGACGGCGGAGTTCGTTTTGTGCAAGCGCATCCACGCACGCCGGAGCAGGCCCGCACTAATCCGATGTTCAACAATGGCAAAGTGGTCGCATGCAGCTTTGGCCCGTCGAAGCAGCGGCCGCTGTTCAGCTACTACGCCGCCAACTTGGTCGGAGCGTATTCCGCTAAGATCAGTGATTACCAGCGGCAATTCTGCTTCCTGAATATTTCGACCCCCGGCCATCCGGCCGCAATCATTGTGCTGGATGACATGACAACGGCGAATCCTGCCTTCCAGAAGTACTGGCAAATCAATGCGTTGCAGCCACCGACGGTGACGGACGGCGGGGTTCGCTTGCACAGCGAGTCTTTTGGCCTGGCCAGCGCACTGGACGTTAACATGGTTCTGCCAACGCCAGCCGAACGCACTGTCGAAGTGCTCAGCGGCGACAAGACATTCAATGTCTTTGGCCGGCAGTATACCCCGCCGAATCCGTCGTTGCCGGAAGGTCGCGGTCATCGGGTCATGTTTTCACCGCGGCAGGCGCGGGCAAACGATGTTTTTCTGACAGTTATGCAGGTGTTGGACGGCGCGGTCGAGCCTCTTCCTTGCGTGACTGGCGCCACTGAGGTCAGCTACACCGTATCTTTGGCAGACCGCCTGGTCAGCTTGGCCAAGGGCACCGGGCTGATTGACCAGCCGTTTGCGCTGTCGGTTGAAAAGGCCGGAACCCAGGTTTTGTGCGCTGGCTTGAAGCCGGGGCTTTGGGAAGTGCGTCCAACGGCGGGTCGTGCGTTCGCCTGCCAGGTGCAAGCAGGCGCACACACGTTGTTCTTCCAGGCGCCAGAGGCGGGCGAATACCGTTTTGCGCCCGGCAGCGGGGAAGGGCTGTCCAGGTTGGAACAGGCTGAGCCGCTGCTAGCCGCAACTGCGCCGCGCCTGACACCGGGGATGATTACATTGGAGGGCAAGGCGCTGGACAACGTCAAGGCCGTGAGGCAAGGCAGTGGGGTCTACGTGCCAATGCGGCCATTCCTGCGCGAGCTTGGAATGCCAGCAGTCGAAAAAGATGGCCGCTTTGCCTTCACGCTGGGCGGCCATGACGTCGTCATGTCGGAAAAATCCTCGAATCTCGTCATTGACGGCATGAGTCTGACTGGGGCGTTGATGCCGCCTTCCAGTGATGACGGCTGGCTGTTTCCAGCAGCAGCACTGGCAGTTTTGGGAGACCGACGCTGCATCCAGGACCCGCTGAGCAGCACGCTGTTTTTTGCGGCGTCAGGAACCCGCGAACATGGCTTGCTTTGGCTCTTTTCAACGGACAATGCCAACCACGACCAGCTGTTTGGCATGCTGGATTACAATCCGGGCAAAACGTCCTACTGGGACGCCCACGGGCATTCAGTCGGATTTACGGCGCTGCTGGCGGAAGACGCGCCGGTGCAAGGAGTTGCTATCCGATGGCATGCTGGCGACGGCCGGGTGGCGACCTTTGCCATTGAATGCTCGCGTGACGGCGTACAATGGGAAAATGCGTTTTCCGGGAAAAGTTCAGGGAAAACCAGGGCTTTTGAAGAATACCGCTTTGCGGCTCCGGTGACCTGCCGGCAGCTGCGCTTTGTCGGCAAAGGAAATTCCGTCAATGACTGGAATTCAATCGTTGCGTTTAAAGTTCTTCGTTAAGAGAGAGGGGCGAGAAACTGTTGTTTTATCCGCAGATAACGTAGATAACGCAGATTTTTTTGGGGAGTACGGCAGCCGCCGTCCACCATGTCAACTCTGTCCACAAGACTCGCAGAGCTAAAGCATAACAGCTCTGCGCGGCCCTGGGTTAAAGGCAAATAACCAGGCAGCAATTCCCTTGAAACCGGCCAAAAGGCCTTGAACGGAACAGTCAACTATGAACAAAAATGGCGCTAAGAAAATTTTCACTGCTGGGACTTTGACGTATACCACATCAGGGATCATTGCGCTGTTCTGTTGGATGTTATGGGGGGATTTTGCCTGGGTTATGAAAGGGCGCTCGGTGGGCGCTTTGGCAGCCGTAATGGTCAAGAAGTTCGGCATATCCAACTTCCTGTATGGCCTGTTAATCATATCCATTCCCAACTTCACGAACATCTTCCTGATTCCCTGGATAAGCTATAAAAGTGACCGGCACCGAGGCAGGCTCGGGCGCAGAATACCGTTTCTGCTCATGACCACGCCCATCGTCACTGTCGCTTTGATTGGCCTTGGCCTGAGCCCATGGCTTGGGACGGTTCTGAAGGAGCAACCCATATTCTCCGAAATTGATGTGAACACCTTGCGGCTGTGGGTCTTTGCCTTTTTCTGGTTGCTGCTGGACCTTGGAACCACCTTGTCCGTCAATATTTTTTCAGCGCTTATCAACGACGTGGTTCCCAAGGTTCTCCTGGGGAGGTTTCTCGCCCTGACCCGTGCGGTCAGCCTGTTGGTGGCGGTTCTGTTCAATGCGAAGCTGTTAGGCAAGGCGGAGGAGTACGGGTCGGAGCTGCTGATTGGCATCGGCATACTCTATGGCATCGGTCTGTTTACGCTTTGCATCAAGGTCAAAGAAGGTGAATATCCACCGCCGCCAGAGGAGGAAGGAGGAAAACAGGGGCCAATATCCAGTACCGTAAAGATGGTCAAAAGCTATTGGAATCTTTGTTTCAGCTTGCCTTATTATCGCGTTCTTTTTCTTGGCATGACTCTTATCGGCTTAGGTTCGGTGCCTTTCAACACATATTATATTTTCTTTGCCCAAAGCATGGAAGTCAGCATGGACGCTCTTGGCAAATGCCAAGCAACATGTTTTGCGATATCTTTTTTGCTTTGTTTTTTCCTGGGGAGTCTTTCCGATAAATTCCACCCGCTTCGCACTTCCATGGTAGCTCTTATAATCTGGGCGCTGGTTGATATCTGCGGCGGGATATTCTGCACTTCACCCACTGCATTCCTGGTCATACAGCTTTTACACGGCGTCGCAGTGATGTCTTTCAACACGCTTTACGCATCGACTGCCGCCCGCCTTTTTCCGCAGTTGTACTATGCCCAGTTCACCAGCATTGCGGCGCTGTTGTCATCCGCCAGCGTCATGCTGGTGGTTCCCCTGTTTGGAAAATTGCTTGACTTGACCGGACAGCGCTATGCCTTGGTGTATATCGTAGGGGCAATGTTTCAGATTGGAGGCCTGGTCTCGCTTTACTTTGTCTATCGTGGCTTCTTGCACTACGGCGGCGATGAAGCCTATCAAGCGCCGTTGCCTGACAACGTTTCAGCTCAGGAAAGCAATACTACGCCGGCATGACGACAGTGTGATAATCAAGCCTTGCCACGCGCACTCACGCGCATCTTTATCACCTCGGCTGCCAAGGGAAAAGCTATTGCAGCGTTGGCTCGACGCGCTACGTCAAAAAACAACCCCGGGCAGGAGCACAGAGTGCACGCAACCCGGGGTTTAAGTAAAGCGTATTGAGTCTGACTCTATTATTCGATCTTCTGGGCGCCGTAATCCTTCAGGGCGCCGAAGAGAAGGTAGGTCTCTGCCAACGGATAACGGTTGGCGTACATGGAAACCTGACTCTCAATCTTGCCGACTTTGTTCATCCCCATGGCGGCGCGGAAGACGTTGGCAGGGGAATTTTCGTCGTAGCTGGTTTTTTCGGTGTAGGTCGCATTGAGGAATCCCGTAAGATAAGCGTCGTTGATGATTCCTTTGAAAATAGCGGGGTCCTTCAGTGAGATGTTATCCTCGACGCTTTCCATGCCGGGGAAGTCTTCCATATCTTCAAATTCGTCACTATCCACACGCAAGTGCAGGATGTTCGGACTCTTGACAGCGGTGACGTCCGACATCTTGTTGAGGAAGAAGACGTTGTTATCCAGCGACACATTTTTGGTCTTTGGGTCTCCCTTGTCATTGCCGACTCCGGAGAAGACGTTCAGGCCGAAGATATTGTGATGGATATTGGAGGTCACGTTGGAGATGCAGCGGAAGCCGTAGCCCATGTCAGCGAGTTCGTCCGTGCGGCTCCAGGTGAAAAGCACCGTATTGTAGGCGAATTCGCACTCAACTTCACCGGCCTTGGCATTGGAAGAGGCGACATCGCATGCTTCCATGCGGCAGGCGACAAAGACGTTGTTCAGGATTTTGACGGCGCCTTTGAAGAGTGAAATATTGATGCCGAAGTTGCCGCTGTTGGCGATCACGCAATTTTTGATGATGATGTTGCCTTCATAACGGCTCTTTACCGGATTATAAATTGAGTAGGATTTTGCGGAAGCGAATTTGTCCTTGGCGCCCTTGGCTGGCGGTTCGAGCCACTTGCCGTTTTCCACGCCTTCAGGTTTGCCCTTGACATCGTGATAGCTGTTCATGTAGCTCTGGTCAATGATCAGTCCGTCAATGACCAGGTCAGGCCCGGGGCCGGTGGGCAGGTCAAACGTAAGCAGGCCGAGTCCCTTGGTGTCGTTTTTTTCATTGACGGGCTGGATCATGGTCGGATACTTGGTGACGTTGCGTTCAGTAAAACCGGGGCTGTAGCCGCCAATAATCGTCACGGGCTTTTCAATAATGATCTCACTTGCTCCCATTTTTCCCGTATAGGAACCTGCCGCCACATGGATGGCATCACCGGGCTGGGCATTCTTAACCGCGTCGTATATCGTCCGGAAGGGCGCCTCCTTGGTGCCGGGGCCCTTTTTCTTGCCTGCGCTCTGGCAGACATAGAAGTCGGCGCCGAGTACGCTGAATCCTAGTGTCAAAGCAATCAATGTCGTCAGAAATCTCTTCATAGCTTTCCCTTTCTTTATGTTCCAGTCATTTGTTTTGGCATCATGCCAGCATCCGGCGCGTTTCGCGTCCGGCTGTTTGTTACAGGTAGGAATCTCCGTAACTGGCTTTATTATATAAACGCAATCTCTCGAAATGCAAGTGAAGATGTGATGGAGTGGCGAAAAACGACGTAATCGGTCAGCGATTGATATTTATGAACGCCTCTTCGCGCGCGTGACAAAATTTGGGAGGGTGGCCCCCCTTGGGTGGGTGGGGTCTGATTTCTAAGCCCGCAGGAAAAATAGGTCGCCACACGCCCTTTTTCAAACGG
>JAAZKI010000385.1 GCA_012799905.1 Lentisphaerota bacterium
AGACGCTCCAGGAAGACAACCGCAACTTGACGGCTAAAGTCGCGCTGCTGTCAGAAAGCATTGAGCGAGCCCGCCAGGAAGCCGCCAAAACAGCCGGCCAGGAAACCGCCGCCGCCGAATTAGCAGCCGCTAAAACCGCCCTGGAGCAAAAAGTATCCCTGCTCGAATTGCGTCTGCGCGAAACTCTCGAAGCCAATACGCGCTTGCAGAACCAGTCAAAACTCCAGGAACAAGCCTCTCGCCAGATAGCGGAACTGAACCAAGTCCAAGCTAAAAACCAGCAGCTGGCCAGTGAAGCAGCGGCCTTGCGCGCCGCGCAGGACGCCGCTACCGCCAAAATAGCTGATTTGACCCGCCAGCTGGAATGGCGGCAACGCCAGCAAGCCGACCAAGAAACCGCCCTGAAAGTAGCACGCGAACTGGCGGCCGCCCGCAAAACAGAAAATGACAACTTGATGACCAGGCTGGCCGGCGCCGAAGGCAAACGCGAACTGGCGGAAAAAAATGCTGCGGACAAGGAGCAGGAAGCCAAAAGACTGCTGAATCAAAACAACAACCTGACTGCGGAAGTGACGGAGCTGCGTCGATTCCGCGACCGCGCCCCTGAAAACCAGAAGAAAATTCTAGAGCAGCAGGAGGCTCTCACTGCCCGCAACCTTGAGTTGCTGGCAGCGCGCCAGGAAGTCGAGACCTTGACCCGGCGCCTGGGGGAACGCAACCTCAACCCAGCGGAACAAGCCGCTGCTGAACGCGATCCAGATATCCAGCGCCTCCGTTCGCAGCTGGAACGCCAAAATGCCGAACTGGCAGAACTCCGCCAAGCCTACACCACAACCCTGAACCAGGCTGCTAACGCTCCAGGAAAGGCAGGAGCAGCCCTCCGTGATTTGGCCGTCCTGAACGAACGCCTGATAGCCAAAGAAACTGAATTGAAGCAGCGTGACAACGACTTAGCTAAAGCGACCCGGGAACTGCAACAAACCCGCGCCCAAGCCGTCATCAAGGAGGAGCAAAATCTCGAACTGCGGAGCGCTGCGGAGCGCCTGAAAACCCGCCTGAACCAAGCAGAAAGCCAAAACCAACTCCTGGCCGTCAAACTCAAGGAGGCGACTCTCGTCCGCGAAAAAACCGTAGAAAACGCGCGTTCCCTCCTTGACCAGGCTTCGACAGCCAAAGAGCAAGCCCAGCAGGCAGCCACCGCCCTGGCCGAGGCAGAACGCCGTCTGAGCGACCAGACTACCCTCGCCCGCCGCCAGGAAACCCAAATCGCCAACCTGGAAAAAACCATCCGCGACCTGACGGCTCAGCTGGCCGCCGCCAAGCAGGATGCCATCAAGGCTCTTGATGACTGGAATCGGAAACTGGAACTCCAGACTTCCGAAACCAAGGGGCACGCCCAGGCCTTGGCCAAACTCCAAGTCGAAAACCAGGATTTGCGGACACGCCTGGCCGACCAGAAGCAAACGCAAACATCGCTCAATGACAAATTGAACGCGCAGGAACGCCTGCTGGAACAGCAGAAGAAGACGATCACCGGTCTGACTCAGAACCTCGACCAGAAGTCTCATTTAGAGAACATCCAGAACCTGGCCGACCAGCAAATCGCCTTGCTCAAGCAGGAAAAAGCCGACCTAGGCCGCCGCAACCAGGACTTGACCCAGGCCGTGGCGCGGCACGAAGCCACAGCCGCCGGCCTAAAAGCCGCCCTGGACGCCTTGCCCAGCCAAGAGCAATTCGCGGAAATACAGGCAGCCCTCCAAGCCCGCAACGACCTGCTCCGACACCGGGAACAGCTGATCGAAAACTTGAAAAAACCCGGCGAGCAGACTGAGCACCTCATCCGCAATAATCTCGAATTGCAGCAATCCCTGACCAAGGCCACCCAGGCCGCCGCAGCAGCAGATGACCTGGTCAAAAAACTGCGCTTGCAGGCCGACAGCGCCACCGAGCAGAATCAGCGCCTGCGCGAGGAAATCACCCGCCAAAACCAGGCCGTTCAGGACGCTAAAGCCGAACAAACCCGCTTGCAAGCCGCTAAACTGGCCGCAGAAAACGAGGCGGCAGAAGCCAAACAACGCCTGCAAGCCGCCAAGGCCGACGCAACCCAACAAAATAGCACTATCGCTGAATGGCGCCAAAACCACCAGGAGCAAACCCGCAAACTGGCCGCCACGGAAGAAATGGTCGCCAACCTGAAAAAAGAAAACAAATTCCTCGCCGCCAAAACCGAAGTCGTTGATGGCATGGCCAAAACCCTGGCAGAAACCACGGCAGAACTGAAGAAAAGCCAAGCACAGCTCGCCGAACTGCAAAAGCAGACGGAAACTCTGCGGGACAAGAACCTCGATCTTGACCAGCAAGTCAAGGCCAAGGAGGATATTATCACCCGCCTGCAATCAGCCCCACAGACTCCCGAAGCCTGGGTGGCGCGATTGCAAGAAATCAATGCCCGTCTTGACAAGGAAACCCAGCGCCGCAAAGCCCTGGAAGCAGCCTTGGTCGACCTGGAGAACCGCAAGAGCGCCGCCACCCCAGTCGCAACCACGACCGCGCCGGCTCGTGCTGCCAATGTCAGCGATGACGTCCAAAGCAGCGAACACCGCATTCGCCGCGAACAGGAACGCACCGCCATGATCCGTGGTTTCCTCCGGCAGGGCCTTGACGCGGAGCGCCAGCAGAAACTTGAGGCGGCGCAATGGAACTACCAGAAGGTGCTTGAACTGGAGTCTGACAACCATTTTGCCCTGCAACGCCTGGGCATCATTGCGGCCAACTGCGGCAATGACCAGGACACCCTGCGCTACTTGCAGCAGGCTTTTCGGCAAAACCCCGACGATCTCGACACCCTCTTGGCGATGGGCTTTGCCCAAGTCCGCCAATCGCAGCCTGACAGCGCGGTGTCCAGCCTCAGCCGAGCCGTGTCCCTCCATCCCGACAATGTCAACGCTGCCCGCGCCTATGGCATCGCCCTGCTGACTATGGGATGGACGCAGGCGGCCGAAATTCAGTTGAAAAAAGCCTACAAAATGAAGCCGGAAGACCCGGAAACCGCCTTCAACCTGGCGGTCTTGCTCGCCACCGCCGAGCCGCCGCGCCTGCCAGAAGCTGCCAAGTGGTATCAGACCGCCATCAAAAACGGGGCCCAGCCAGACCCGGGACTGGACGCGGCGCTGAAGCCACTTATCACCACCCCCTGACAACGTCCTGTCCAAGCGGCCAATGCGGCAATCAGCACTGGACTGGGCTCTTGTCTTGATTCGTTAATACAGCGCACAACGCCCTTTTCTATAAAGGCAGCCTCACATGGCATTTTTTCTGAAATTTTATCACAGTCTGGCTGCCAATTGCCCGGCTATTTCTTGCGATTGCCGGTTTCGATGATTACGTTATGCTTTGCCGGTTGCGGTTATTAGTCGGCATAGCGCAATTTTGGCTGGCGGCAACGCTTTTCGGCCTTCATTAACCTAAGGAAAATTCAATCATGAGCACAAAAAACTGGAAGTTAGAGACGATCGCTGTTCAGGCTGGCTATACCCCTGGCAATGGCGATCCGCGAGTGGCGCCGATCATCCAAAGCACGACCTTCAAATATGATGACGCCCAAAGTGTGGCCGACCTTCTTGACTTGAAGCGCGAAGGATTTTTCTACACGCGCCTGGCGAATCCGACGGTTGACTGCTTTGAAAAGAAAATCGCGGCATTGGAAGGCGGTGTGGCAGCAGTGGCGACCAGCTCTGGCCAGAACGCCAACGCCCTGACTATCCAGAACATAGCCCGCTGCGGCGACCACATCATCGCCGTCTCCAGTCTATACGGCGGCACGGTGTCGCTGTTCAGCAACACCTTGAAAAAGGCCGGCATTGAGTTCAGCTTCGTGCCGCCCACCGCATCCGCGGCTGACATTGAGGCCGCGATCCGGCCTAACACCAAGGCGATCTTCGCCGAAATGCTGGCCAATCCAGCGCTAGTCGTGCTGGATATGGAAAAAATGGCCGCAGTCGCCCATCAGCACGGCCTGCCCCTGATCGTTGACAATACCTTCCCAACGCCCATGAATTGCCGACCCTTCGAGTTCGGCGCTGACCTCGTGACCCACTCAACCACCAAATACATTGACGGCCATGCCATCAGCCTGGGCGGCATCGTAATCGAAAAAGGCGGCTTTGACTGGTGCAACGGCAAATTCCCGGAATTCACCGAGCCGGACGAGAGCTACCACGGCCTGGTCTATACCCGCGACTTTGCAGCGGCCCCCTTCTCAGTGAAGCTGCGGGTGCAATGGATTCGTGACATGGGCACGCCGATGTCACCGTTCAACGCCTTCCTGGCCATGGTCGGCTGCGAAACCCTCCATGTCCGCATGGAACGGCACGGCGCCAATGCCCTGGCCTTGGCTCAGCACCTGGAAAAGCACCCGCTCGTCAGCTGGGTCAACTATCCCGGCCTGGCCTCCAGCCCGCAACATGCCTTAGCCCAAAAATACCTCAAGTCTTGCAGCGGCGTCCTCTGCTTCGGCGTCAAAGGCGGCAGCAAGGCCGGCGAAATCGTCATGAACAACCTCAAAGTCGCCGCCATCGCCGTGCATGTAGCTGATGTGCGCACCTGCGTCCTCCACCCAGCCAGCATGACCCACCGCCAACTCAGCGACGCCGAATTGGTCGCAGCAGGCGTCTCCCCTGACTTGATCCGAGTCTCAGTCGGATTGGAGCATATCGACGACATAATCGCTGACTTCGACCAAGCACTGGCTAAAACCAAATAAGGGCTTTTTTAGGGGCGAGGGGCTTTGTTTAGGGGCGAGGGGCGAGGGGCGAGGGGCTAAATGCTGAATGCTGAATGCTGAATGTTGAATACTGAGGCGCATTTCATAATTCATAATTCATAATTCATAATTC
>JAAZKI010000323.1 GCA_012799905.1 Lentisphaerota bacterium
AGGAAAAATAGGCCACCAAACGCCCTTTTTCAAACGGCTTTTTGCAGAATCATAGCTATTTTGTGCTTGAGTAGGATTCTGTATTGCACGCTGGCATCATGCTTTCCATCTCTAGGCATGGTGCCTGGGTGAGACTGATGACTTGTGGGAATCTATATGAGACAAAGCGAGAGAGGTGACGCCCAGGGCTCAATGTTCAACGGCTGACCGATTACTTTTTGCAGGTAGGTCACTGCGGCATTTCCGGCGTTTTTTTCCTGGACTCCCGTGGGGCGTCGCCGCGCGATTTTCCGGCTGGTCAGTTCCGTGCGATTTTTCTTGTAGCAATGCCTTCCAGGTCAAGCAGGCGCTGCTTCAGTTCCAGCCCCAGTCCAAAGCCACCGAGGCGGCCGCCAGCGGCAACTACCCGGTGACAGGGGATGAAGATGGGGATGGGATTGCAGTGACAGGCGCCGCCGACGGCGCGGGCCGCGTTGGGTCGACCGGCTCGCGCAGCGATTTCGCCATAGGTCGCAACCGCGCCAAAGGGGATTTCGGTCAGAAGCGTCCAGATATGCTTTTGGAAGACGGTTCCGACCGGGGCCAGGGGCAGCTCAAAGGTCTTGCGCTTACCAGCCAGATATTCCCGGAGCTGGGCAAAGGCCGCTGCCAGCAACGGCTCAGGAGGGGTATCACCCTGAGGCGTGTCAGGCGGCAGCAAGTCCATGCTGATGATGGCGCCCCCAGCGGCGGTGATAGCGACTGGGCCCAGGTCAGTCAAGCCGAGGTGCCGACAGGATGAGGAAGAGATGACTGCACTCATCGGAGGAAATCAAGCCGTGACTCATCCTTGGCGGGGATGACGCAACGCCAGAGCTGCCATTGGCTCGGCCACTGTTTTTCCAGCAGCAGCCAGGGCTTGCCATTGGCGTGAATCTCAGCCAGAGGCGAGCCGACTAAGGGGTAGTAAACGCCGTCCGCAGGCGGAACCAGGATGTGGAGCTGCTCATCTTGCGCCTGTTCCAGGAAATCTGCTTCCTGGTAGTCCAACCGAGCCACGAAGCGTTTTTCTTCTGGATCGGGATAGACTGCGGGCAGTTTGACGCCATACAGCACTGTCCTGGATTCGGGCCAGTATTGGTCGATGAAGTCGAGAATTTCCTGGCGGGAAGGAGCTTGGGCTTCGGCGACAGGCTCGGCGTCTGGCGGCAGGGGCTGCCAGAAGCTGAGTCCGGCAATCACGACGCACACGACTATGACGCTAATTCGAGCTGGTTGAGTGCTGAATTTAGCCAGGAAGACGAGGATGAAGACGGCTAGCAGGAGGATGGCGGCCAGGGGAATGAGGCCGGTCTGCGGCACACCAAGTGCAGCGCTGGTCATGGCGGCGATGGGGATCAGGATGACTGGCGGCAGCAGGCAGCGGGCGACCATTTTTTGATCGGACTTCAGCATCAGGATAATCAGCGGGAGCAGCAGCGTCAGCGTGATTGGGAAAGCAGCGCCGGCATGCTTGCAGAGGTCGCCGATGAGTACGTAGTCGGCTCGCAGCCAGGCATCTCGCAGGCCGAAAAACATGTCGTCCATGACCAGCCAATTCCAGAGCAGCCAGAGAAATGCGCCATAGGCAAAGGACGCCCACAGCAACGAACGCAGACCAGCGCTTTTTTTAGCCTTGTCGTCGGTTGCCTGGCTGGCATTGATTTTACGGATTTCGAGATAGACGACGATGAGCATGACCGCGCCGATAAGGGCAGGGCCGAATCCGCAGAGCGACAGCATGCCGCAGTGGACGCCGATCATGATGAGGTCGCGGAGGCCGCGCTCCTCGTGCCAAAGCATCAGGTGGAAAAAGGCTGCGGCCAAGGGCACGGCCGTAATCCAGTTCGGGTCAAGGAGCAGGAAACTGTTGCGGATTTGCGGCAGGAGAATGGCCAGGGCGATGGCCAGCGGCGCCGCCAGCCAGCCGCGCCGGCGAAGCGTGATGCGGAAAAGATACCCCACGCTCCAGGTTTGGGCGATCGCCAGCAACAGCCGCTGACCGTCCAAGCGCAAAATCTTTGCCAGCAACTCGGCGGCCAGCAGGGATAAACTGGGCAGAACAGGATAGTCCATGCTGCCGACCAGGGCCTGACGTCCCCAGTTGTTGCCGGCAACCAGGGCGTCGACAATGGCCTTGTGCACGGCCATGGCCTCGGTGCCTGAATGGGGAAGGCGATAGATGACCACTGCGAAAAGAAGCAGCAAGCCGCCTAGGCAGAGACGGTGGCGAGGCGTGCTGCTGTAAGCCAGTTTGGGATTTGAGGTCGGGTCCATGTCCGTGTCCAAATGTCGGTTGAAGAGCATGTATGATGAGGAATCAATAAGCCGGTGCGGAATCAGGTCGTTGACTGTTGTTGGCCAGTGTCAGTCTCGGAGAAATGCTTGGTTTTTTCCCAGTGGTGGGGTTTATGGAACAGTTGCAGGAAGCCCTTCCAGGCGCCGAGGCTCATCATCAGCCAGTAGGCTGGCATGACCAGGCCGTAGCGGGCCAGATGTCCGACGCCGCGGCGCACGCAGGCGATAGCGCTAGTGTAGGCGAAGATGAAGTTGCCGACGAAGAGGCAGAAGGAGCCCATGGCAAAGATGAGCGGCGGGAAGTAATAGTCCAAGCCCTCGGGGCGGACGGTCAGCCAGAGGATGGTCATCAGCCAGTAGAAGGGATTGATCAGCTGGCTGACAAAGGTGCCGCCAATGAGCAGGTGGAACTGAACGCTGTTCCAGAAGCCGAGGCGACGGTGCAAGCCCCAGAAATCGCGGGTTCGCACCAGATAGGTCTGGATGTAGCCCTTGACCCAGCGCGAACGCTGCCTGACCCAGAACGGCAGGCTGGGGCAGGCCTGTTCCCAGGTGGTTGAATCCAGGATGCGCGTGCGCCAGCCATTC
>JAAZKI010000107.1 GCA_012799905.1 Lentisphaerota bacterium
CAAGGACGCCAAGGTTAGCTTTATGAAGTTGAGTCGTCTGTGTGGTTACAAAGCGTTAAGTTAAGAGTATTGGGGGCGAGGGGCGAGGGGCTTTTTTTAGGGGCGAGGGGCGAGGGGCGAGGGGCTTTTTTAGGGGCGAGAGTGAGTATGGACTACACTGTCCACCGCGTCCACTCTGTCCACCGTGTCCACATCGTCCACTCTGTCCACTCTGTCCACCATGTCCACCGCGTCCACTAAAGCCCCTTGTCCTTTGTGTCAATCGGTGACTGATTGCGGCGATTTGCCAGCACGGTTAGAATTGTATTTGCCACAGCGATTTTTAAACACTATATTGATAATTGATTTGTGTTGTTGTTTTCGTCGGTGTTACGGCAAAGGCCATGAAAGGAGCGTCGAGTATGAAGAAGCGAAGATTTACTTTGATTGAATTGCTGGTGGTGATTGCGATCATCGCAATTTTGGCGGCTATGTTGTTGCCGGCTTTGAGCAAGGCGCGCGAGAAGGCGCGTTCGATCAGTTGCGTGAATAACTTGAAGCAGACTATGACGGCGGCGCTTTTGTATGCCGTCGATTATAACGACACGGTGATCTGCAACGTCTACAGCTCCTCGGACTGGGTGGGCGCCATGTGCAGTTACTACAACAAAGGCAGCGGCTATCTGTCCAGCGAGAAGCCGGACGAAGTGGTCTGCCCGGGGCGGATGCCGTTCAAGTACAAATTTACGTATCTGACTTACGGGTGCCGGCGTTCGTGTGCACCTCCGGGTTATGTTATCACCAAGGATTCCACCTGGGGGCCAAAGCAGTACAAGGATCACTTCGTGGTTTTTGGAAATGTCCAAAGACCATCAACGTTTGTGTGGGTTGGCGACTCGCGGGGTGACCTTGGCTTGCATTCATCGCTGACCGAGGCGAATGGCCAGCAATGGGCCTGCCCCTACATGACCACTAATATCAGCCAGCAGTTCTGGATTGGCGCACATGGCGATAACTCCAATTTCGCTTTTGTCGATGGACACGCCGAAGCTGTCAACAGCACTAGCAAATTTGTTGACATGTTCCGCGATGAGTACAAGGCCAGTAACAATACGCCTCCAAAGATTTACATCATCAACAAACACCTGGCCAGGGAGGGGCATTGAAAAAGGGGCGAGGGGCTTTTTTTAGGGGCGAGGGGCGAGGGGCGAGGGCCTGAATGCTGAATGTTGAATGCTGAATGCTGAATGCTGAGGCGCATTTCATAATTCATAATTCATCATTCATAATTCATCATTCGTTAGGGTCGAGGGGCGAGCTGTCCATGCTATAGGAGGAGTTGCGATGTCAATAGGATTAACCGAACTGCTGCTCATTGTTTGTTTTGTCGTCCTGGTCTTTGGCTCCAAGCGGATTCCGGAGCTGGCGCGGGCGTTGGGACGGGCGTCGCGCGAATTCAAAAAGGCGCGTGACGCCGTGGAGCGCGAGGGCGCAGAACTTCTTGACGATGGCGCGTCAACAGACACACATGCCAGCGTTGAGGCCGGGGTGGCGTCTGCTGCGGTCAGTCAGCCTGCTGACAAGGCCGCGTCACCTTCCGAAAAAGAGGGCGCGGCTCCAAAGTGAGTGACGCGCCGGAAAATACGCTGCTGGGGCATTTGGAGGCGCTGCGAGGAGTAGTGCTGCGCTGCCTGGCGGTTACGGCGCTTTTGTTTCCGATTGGCTATGTCGTGTCGCCGCTGGTCATTACCGGGCTGGTGCGATGGTGCCTGCCGCCCGCGTTAGGAGGGCTGCATTTTTTTTCGCCCCTGGAGGCTTTTGTCGTCCAGTTGAAACTGGCTTTGCTCCTGGCGCTGGCAGCGGCTTATCCGTGGATTTTGGTGCAGGTGTGGCGTTTTTTGGTTCCGGCGCTGCATGAGCACGAACGGCGTTTTTTGCGACGCTGGGTGCCGGCGGCCTCGCTGCTTTTCTTTGCCGGGGTGATTTTCAGCGCGCTGTTGGTCTTGCCGCTGCTGATGCAATTTTCCAGCCAGTTTGCTGACGAGCAGCTGCGGCCCATGCTGGGCCTGGCTCAGTTTTTCAGTTTAGCCGGGTGGCTGTCCCTGGGCTTTGGGGTGATGTTCCAGACGCCGGTGCTGACAGCGGCGGCGGTTCAGTTGGGCCTGGTCAGTTGCGCTGACTTGCGTCGGCAGCGACCGATTGTTATGACCGTCATCTTGATTGTGGCGGCGATTTTGACTCCGCCGGATGTCGTCAGCCAGCTGCTGCTGGCGATTCCGACCTGGCTGCTGTTTGAGCTCGGGCTGTTCTGGGCTGGCCGCCGGGAAGGCAAAGCCCCATCGGCGGTCGCGGTGGGCGAGGACGCCGATGGGTGCAGCTGACATGCCTCAGACCCAGTCGATGTCATTGAGGCGGCAATACTCCGCGAGCAGTTGCTGCTGGTTGCCGTAGGTCAGGATATAGTGCTGTCCCAGCACCTGTGAAACAAAGTCGTCGGCCTTGCCTTCAAAGGTCACTTCCAAGCTGGGCAATTGCGGCGCTGGCGGCGCCCAGCCGGCCTCTTCCCAGGTCGCGGGCGTGGTCGCCTCACCCTTGACAGAGTGCATAATAAAGCGGTTCCCGGAGCGAGCCAGGCGCGAGATAGTCACGGAGCCGGTCTTCAGCTTTGATACGTTCAGCAGTCCTTCGCCAAATGAGCCAAAGGCGTTCGGCATCACGGTCACCTGGCCGGACACGATGGAGGCCGGCACGTAGTCGGGCACGCCCATGATGGCTGATTTTTCAGTGAATTCATAGAATTCCAGGTAGGCCGGCGTGATTCCAGTCAATGCCCGTAGGATCAGCTGGGTCACCGCGCCATAGGAGTCGTTTTCCGGCACGGTCGGGATGTCAACCAGGTCGTGCAAGTAGGTCATGGCGCCGGCTGGAGCAAATTGCAGCAGTTTTTTGACGCCGTCAACGTCGCAGAACGAGAAGGCATGGTAGCCGCGCTCAAGGATTTTGCGCTGGAAGGCAAGAGCCAGGCGGACGGAATTCTCCACCGTGCCTGGTTGCGGCGGCCGAGTGAAGCGCCAGCGTTTCTGCAAGTCGTTGGCTGCCGCGGTGATTTCTTCTGCCGGAATGGCTTGGGCGATGCTCTGGATTTCAAGCAGGTCGATATGCTCGATTTCCGGGCCGATGCTGCCCCTGAGGGCGGTGCCGTCGTACATGGTGCCGTACAAGCGCATATCGCGATAGCCGCACATGCCGATGACAGTCTGGCGCAGCCAGCGGGACGCCGCCGCAACGCGGATGAATGCGGCCGCCTCGTCATAGCGCGGCGGAGAGTCTTTGAAATTGACCAGGTACTTGAGGTTGAAGCCCATCTCGCGCAAGGGGTGGCGCAAGGCAGTGGTGCCGGCTTGGTCAGCCGTGGTGACAAAATGGCCGTTCTCGTACCAGCCGCTTAATCCCCAAAGCAGGAGCGGCTTGTGCTTGAACGGCTCAATCGTCTTGACTACTGCCCAGGAGGGAATCCAACCAGCGACGCAGACGACCAGGGCGTCGAAGTCATGCCCCTGGAGCGCGGTGATGGCGTCAGCCGCCAGTTTGCCGTCCGGGTCGTCACGGACAATCGGCGTCTCCAGCACTTCGACGCCGCGCTGGCGCAGGGCGTTGGCAGCCTCATGGCAGCGGCCGGTGAGGAATTCCATTGGCGTGTTGACTTCGCCAAAGCCGATCATGGCGGCTCGGACTGGGAAGAGTGTAGGGCTCATGTCGTGTCCTTGTGTGAGAGGTGATGGGTGGATAGGGCGGGGATAAAAAGTTCCGGCGGCCTGGCTCAGGCCTCGTCCGCAGGGATGGCTGTACATTCAACGCGATTCAGGGACAGGCGGCTGACGTGCTCGGCGACCAGCGGAACGGAGGACGTGGTGGTGATTGACACGTCGCTCAAGGTGATATCCTCAATTGGGGTTTCCGGGCACCCGTCCAAGCGAATCGGCTGTGGCGCGCGGATGCGAAAATTGCTGAAGGTCATGCTGCCAATATAGCGCAGCTGGACGGTTTTTTCGACATTGATCCAGAGCGGGACGCGGCCGGAGTCAATGGTGAAGTTGCTGAATACCAGGTTGGAGAGGTGCAGGAAGCCGGTGTCGCCGGTGCGCAGGTAGCGGATTGGGTTGTTGATGTTGATGCCGTTGCCAGCGCCGTGGATGACGATGTTGCTGAAGGTCGCGTTGCGGATGGTGTCGTCACTCGGACAGCCGATGCGGATGCCTTGGCAGCGGCTGTTGAGGACGCAGTTGGTGACGGTCACGTCTTCGCAGAGGGCGCGGTGGTCAGGGCGGCGGCGGATGGCGCGCAGGATGATGCAGTCGTCGCCAGTGGTGATGTGGCAGTCGCTGACGGTCACGCGCCGGCAGTCGTCAATGTCAATGCCGTCGTTATTGATCATCTGCTGGCAGCCGTGGACGCGGATGCGCGAGACGTAGACGTCTTCGCATCCCAGAAGCCAGAAAGTCCAGCCAGGTGAATCAACGAAGGACACGCCCTCGAAACGCACATTTTTGCAATTGTAGAACTGCACCATGCGCGGCCGCGGGTGGGGCGGCTTGGCGTAGAAGGCGCCGGGAGGCACGTTGGTGTCGTAGAAGGCCGGGCCAGCGCCGTTGATTTCGCCCATGCCGGTGACAGCGATGTTCTCGGCATGCTTTGCCGCCAGCAGGCACTTGCGACTTTTTTCCGGCGAGACAGCGTCAAAGCCCGGATCAGTGAAGTCGTCATAGAGCTCTGGACGGTCAAAACCCTGGAGCTTGGCGCCGCTGCATAAATGCAGCTCGACATTGCTTTTCAAATAGAGCGTTCCTGTCATGTGGATGCCGGGTTGCAGGCTGACGACGCCGCCGCCAGCAGCGCTGGCCTGGTCAATGGCAGCCTGGATCAGGCGTCCGTCCGTGCTGGGAGCGAGGTGATGGGTGGACATGGCAATGGTCTCCTTTTTTTGGGGAAAAATAATTGCGGGGCGGGAGTCTAAAGCAAGGCAAGGTTTCTAATTAGTTGTGAAAAAAGCGTTTCCGAGTGTTGCTGATTTTGCGCTGTTCGATTTTTGGTGTAAGAAAAAAGGCGCTGAAAAACCGTGCTTATTTTGTTGATTGCGTGTTACTTGTGACTTTGCTTCCAGTCGTCGAAAAGGCCGCGGAATAATATTTTGAAACTAAACAGTTGTGGCTTTTTAAAAAAAAGTGATTAAAAAGTTGTTTAGATCGTTTGCATCTTTGGAAACAGATGGTAATTTAATGGCTATAACTGAGGAAGTCATGCCATGGCGGTTGCAAAACCACTGTGTAGGTTAGAAAAGATTAACGTAAACAACGTCGGGAAACGAAAACTCGGAGAACAAAAATG
>JAAZKI010000236.1 GCA_012799905.1 Lentisphaerota bacterium
AGGGTGTCCAAAATTGTTTTTAACCACGAAAGGCACGAAAAAGCACGAACTTTTTTAGAGTTGGGTGGTGTGCAGATTGTAACATTCAGAATTTCTATCGCCTATTTCCGTCTTTTTTCTCCGACCGGTCTGCTTCCTGCCTCTTGCATACGGGAGCATTCGAACGTGGGAGGGTAGGCATCAATCACAACCGGGACGGTTGCGCTACTTTTTGAACCGCATGCCATCCCATCCGTCTGAGCAACAATCCTATAAAAAATTTTCGTGTCTTTTCGTGTGGTTCGTGGTTAAAAAATCCTTTTCGGATGGGGTCTACATACTGCAAGCTGAAGCTGAACTACATGCGGTGCCTGAAAGCATACAAGTATTCATCACGAGATTTTGCACATTACCTTGCAAAAAACGGGAGCTTCACCGTTGTTTTGCTAATTGAGGCTTTACCTCCTTATAAGCGGAAAGATTTTGTTGGCTTGCGCTCCTTCGGGCAGTTTATCGCTTGTTTCCAGTATTGTCAATGCCAACACCCGGTTTGGAGCGCCGTCCTGATACATGGCGCCCAGCCAGAGTTTCCCATTCCAGTTGTCTGGAGCGCCGACGGCATCAAGGTCGAGCCAGAATTCCTCTTCGTCTTTTTCAGTGACTGCAAAGCTGGAAACTACATTGATGATATCTGCCAATTTTTTTGTTCCCCAGGCAGATGGTTCCGGCGATGTTCGAGTTGGCCAGGCCAGGCCGATTCCTCCCAAGGTGCGGCTGACATAGGCATTTTCGGTTCCGGAATTTGCTCCGAAATCGAAGGTCAGTCCGAGGAAGCAGTTGGGCCTATCATAATTGGTTCCCAGGCCTTTTACACCCGTAATCATTTCTTCCCGGTTGTATTTCCCGAAGGAGCCGGCAAGTTTCAGCTTCAGGAAGCGTTTTGCTTCCAGTTCGTAAGCTCCGCCAACCCGGTACCAGCGGGAGTCCGGCGTTTTGTCAATGGTCAGGGTTAATGTCGCCTGCTCCGGGTTGAAATGCATTGTTCCGGCGCCGATGCTGTACGTCTCGGCCGTTCCCAGCAGTTTGAAGCCACGTTCTTTGAAGTCGATAGCAAGGGATTTTGTTTCAGAATGCTGTTGCAAGGGCAGGGCAGTCTGGAAACGGTCGTATTTTGGTTTCCCGGAAGTCAGATGGAAGGTGGCTGAAGCCCGCTTTTTCCCGGTTCCATCGTGGAGGGTCGCCTGATACTCTCCACCCGTTACGCCGGTCGGAATTCTGATGGCGACTTCTCCGGCGAAGACTTCACTGCTCCAGACCAGGTCATGGTTTGATGTGATCGCTGCCAGAAGTCTGGCATCTGCCGGCGCCGAAATGTTCATGGTGAGGAGATTTCCCGGGGAGCCGGCGGTGGTCTTCAGGGTGACATCTCCGTTGAACGGCGGCGCCGGGACCAACTGGATTTTCACTCTGCTTTGACCCTTGGGCACTGAAACAAGCGCCAAGGGAGTATCGTCGAGCACTAGACAATCCGAATGCGTTGCCAGGGCGCCATTGACGCTTATTGAGTCGGGCAGGAAACCGGCAGGAAGCAGAGCCGCGATTTCAGCTTCTTTCCGTTCAGACTGCACGATGAGGTCAATCGATTGCTTGCTGATCGCGCCTTCCACTCTCACGCCGAGGGTGTCAGGCAGCCAGAGCTGGTTGCGCAGTCCGTCCACACTGTAAACCAGGGCGGGGCTCTGCGTAACCATCCACAGCTTGAGTTCATCGGGAGCAAACGTAAATGTGCGGTTCATGCGAACGGGAAACTTTTCTGTGCCAAGGAAGCGGGGAATGACCACGAAGTCATTTTGCCATCGCGATGTGCGGTAATCAGCCTCTCGCTCGGACTCGGTCAGCAGTCCTTTGTGGGTGGAATGCGGCTTGACGGTCATGCACCAGTGGTAGAGGGGCTGCTCCAGATTGCGCATGCCCAGTTTGGCAGGGTCTGCTGACACGGATTTTTCGACGTGCTTCTCGCCGTGTTCCTTCATGAACAGCCAGGCTGCATTTCCCAGTGTCAGCGGCATCACTTCCAGTGTTTCTTCGGGATTGTAACGCCAGTTGGGCTGTATTGCAGCATTGGCCAGCCTGGCAAACCGGCTTTGCTGTTGAGCAGACATATAGGAAACATTCGGTCGCAGATCAGTATTGTATGTGGTCATTCCCAGACCGGTTCCGATGATATAATGCCGCATGGCCTGATCAACGCCAGGAAGCCAGTAAATATAGAGCGGTGAAAAGAGTGGGTCCGGTCTTTGCCAGAGTTTGAATTTATACATCCAGGTGGCGCCATCGCGCCAGTTGGTGGTCAGGATGCCGCCAAAACTTTCAAGATACCCCATATCCCCGATGGGGTTTTCAGGATTGTTGAAGAAAACCGCCCGTTCCGGGTCTTTCTGCTGGATGGTCTGTCGCACTTCCAGCAGAGTGTTGTCCCATGCATCCGGTTCATCAATTCGCATTGTTGCCCAGTCAATGCTCGAAGGCGAGCCGCCGCCGTCAAGATACCACACATCGGAAAGATACGTATCCATCACTGCATTAATTGAGCGGACAATTTCAGCGCGGGATTCCGGTATTCCGACCAGGCGGTAGAAGTTCTGCGAGTATCCGGGGAAGAAGCTGGTTTCATTGCCTTGGGCATTATAGCGTATGAACTAGTCCGGGTGCTCCTGGTAGATTTTATTGTTCCAGGCGGCACACCACAGCCAGGTGTACTGCGAGACCTTTACCGGGTAGTTTTTTATTTGCCGCAACTTCTGCTGTAATTCATGGACTTGGATTTTACCTCCGCGCAGAGTGTTCACTTCGCCGGAGGTGGGGAAGTCGCCCCAGGGGAATTGAACCATGGCCGTACTCAGGTTGACCCAGCCCTCACGGATCATGGCGCTGGCATTTTCAGCGGCTCTTTGCATATTGTCGCCGAAGGGGCCATCCCATCCTGGTCCCGTCGAGTAGAAACGCAGGTCTTTCAGCCATGAAGCACGTTTGATTTGGGAGCGGAATTGCTTGACTTCCGGCAAAGCGAGGTAATGGTCAAAAGCGTCTGTCAGGTCCCCCGTTTGCACGGTCAGGCGTGATTCAACTTTTCCGCTTGCCCCGTCGCTGGTCAAGGCAAACAGGCCGTCCCCAAGAATCCATCCTGTGGCAGTGAAAATGGTGCGTTTGTCACCAAATCCGGAAACCGTGACCACTCCTGAACCGATTTGCACGTAGCGGCCGTTGTATTTAAAGCGATAATGCAGCAAAGTGAGGGGTAGTTCCGGCGCCTCAAAAATGGTCACTGGCCCGCTGTCGGCGGGGAAATCGAAGGTGATTTCATGGGCAAATCTATGTTGCACGTCATGTCCGGCGCCCCAGGTTTCATACAGCCCTCCATTACGGAGTTCCTGGGGGAGCACCACCTCGGTTGCAGTAAACAGAATCTTACGGTCAGTGCGGTTGCTGACAAAGCCCAATTCGACGCTCAGACCCCCGGCAATCCAGCGATAGCGATGCTCAAAGGTGATTCCCGGAAGGGGTGCAATTCCCAAAAGTGGGTAGCGCCTATGCCGCCAGGCTATTGAGTAAATCGGCGTAGAATACGCTCCAGTTGTTGGTCTTAAGCTGACACCGCAGGTGGAGTGCCGCCTCTGCATTCTCCA
>JAAZKI010000132.1 GCA_012799905.1 Lentisphaerota bacterium
CCGCCGTTCGAATTGATTTCTTCTGAACCCTGCATTAACTTTAACATTGGCAACCTCGTTGGTGAGTGGAATTATAATGTTGGTAGCATATATAATATACTGCAAGCCAACGGGTTGTCAAGTTTTTGACTCTTTTTTGGGGTGTTACTTCACGGAATCAGATCACTGTTGCCATCCAGACTGGCGTCCAGTCGTTCATCCTGCCATCGCCGCCACCCTGCTCAACCAAGGTGCCTGACATGAAAAAATATGTGATTGACCGAGGCTGCAAAAAATGCTGCAGCTGCCTATGGGCCTGCCCGGCGCAGGCCATCAGCCTGACCCGTGACACGGCAGTGATTGACCAATCAAAATGTCGTCGCTGCGGCGCCTGCGTCGAAAGCTGCCCGACTGAAGCCATCAGCGTTTATGACGTGCCCGCCCAAGCGCCGCCAGAATCGGAAAACATCCCCCCTGCCAAAAAATAAACCATCCATCCCCCACCCGACAGCCAGGAGAAAGCGCCATGATCCCACTGAATTACCGCAACGGCCGCATCATCAACCCTGAAATCGCTATGCCCTGCCTCGGTGACTACGACGTCATCGTCTGCGGCGGCGGCATGGCCGGCTTTGGCGCTGCTCTCGCCGCTGCCCGCCAAGGCTGCAAGACCCTCCTGCTGGAACGCGAATCAGCCCTTGGCGGACTCGCCACTGTCGGACTAGTCAACATCCCGCTCGACTTTGCAGCCGGCATCAGCCGAGAAATGCTCAACCGGCTCAATGAAGTCAATGGGCATTGGCACCGCAACACCGACCCGGAAAAACACAAACTCATCCTTGACCGCATGGTCACCGAGGCCGGCATTGACCTCCTGCTCGTCTCCCACGTAGTCGAAGCCATCATGAAGGACGCCCGCACCATCCGCGGCGTCGTCCTGGAAAACAAGTCTGGACGCCAAGCCGTCCTCGGCAAGCGCATCATCGACTGCACCGGCGACGCCGACGTGGCTTTCTTTGCCGGCTGCGAAACCATGGAGGGACGCACCAGCGACGGAAAACATCAAGCCTGCTCCCTCGAATTCCGCCTCGGCGGCGTCAACTGGGAAAAATACCGGGACTCCGACCTGAAGAAAAACGATCCGCAATGGATAAAGCTGATTGCCAAAGCCGTTGACGACGGCGCTCTGCCCTACATGATCGACAACCACCTCAATTGGCTGACCCACGTTCCCGGCAGGCCCCAGCATTGCAACCAAGACGAGGTCAGCATCTGCTTCTCACATTCCCGCAATTGCAAGCCACTTTGCGCCAAGGACTTGACCAGGATGTACCTGGAAGGCCGCGAGCAAGCTGACATCCTGTCCAAATTCATCCGCGACCACATCCCGGGATATGAACATTCCTACTTGATTGACACTGGCTCGCTGCTCGGTGTGCGGGAATCGCGCCGTGTCGTCGGCGAATATGTCCTGAAGACGCTGGACGTGGTGCGCGCCAACACCTTCGAAGACACCATCACCCTGACCGGCCATCATCTTGACCTGCACAATCCTGACGGCCCCGGCAACATCAAGTGGGCGGAGCTGGAGATTGACGGCCGCACCTGCTACGTCTCCACCATCGGCAAAGTCGGCTCCTGGCCGCCACCCGGCGGCTGGGACGTGATCACCGACGGCTGGGGTCGTTCCGGCGATGACTTCCAGCGCAAAATGTTGCCGACCAGCATCCCCTATCGCTGCCTGGTTCCCCGGGACGTCGACAATCTCCTGGTTGCTGGCCGCTGCCTGTCTGCGGAATTCATGGCCCAGGCCTGCTGCCGCCTGATTCTCGCCTGCCTCAACATGGGCCAGGCCGCCGGTACCGCCGCAGCCCTGTCCCTGGCCAAAGGGCTGACGCCACGACAAATCGACCGCAAGGAACTCCAGCTCAGCCTGCTGGAGGCCGGTTGCGAAATCGGCCAGTCCTTCTTCGGCGTGCCAGGACTGGAAACCGAAAAATACAAGTTCACCGGCAACAACCGTCAGTGATAGCCCACAGGTAATCGGTTACCGATTGATATTCGAAGTTCCGGCGCGTAGCGGTCTCAGAAAAGGGGCGAGGGGCGAGAGTGAGCTTGGTCTATGCTGTCCGCCATGTCTATCGCGTTCACCGACGCAGAGCGGCAGAAGCGCTGAAAACATGCTGCGGGAATGGCCATTATCAACGGCTGACCGATTACGCCCACAGAAGATGTTATCTTAAAAAAGCTTTAAAACCATATTTCGGCTTTAAGACAATGGCAGCAGCCGCCACGTTGCTACGGCTTCGGCCAGGGCGTCTTCGGTGTCGGCTTGCGTATAGGGAAAACGCTGCTTCAGTTCAAGTGGAGAAGAAGCCGCCAACATGGCGTAATCGGCCCATTCCAGCAGGTCAAGGTCGTTGTAATCATTGCCCAGGGCATACGTCGCCGTGATGCCCAGGTCCTGACGACCGGCCAGCCAGGCCGCACCCTCGGCCTTGTTCACCCCAGGCGCGAAGATTTCCATCCAGATGCTATGACCGTCAAACGGCGAAGTCGCTCGCACGACCGAAAAATCCACCAGCAATTCGCAGAGGTCTTGGAAGCGCTCCAAGTCGGGGGGCAGGATGGCAATCGCCTGACTGGCTAGGGGCAAGGTTTCTCCTGGCGCCAATTCACGGCAAAAAGACTCATAATGGGCAACCCGATGCTCAAAATCGGTGCCGGCATTGGCTGGGTTCTGAAAGCGCCGATAGGCGAAGCGATGGTTGTCCGGCACCGGAGCCTGAATCATAAAATCGACTTCAGCCGCCGTCAAAATCCTGATTATGGCATCGACCTGGTCAGCGCCCAGCTGCCGCGAGCGCTCAATATCACGGGTAGACCAATTCAAGATGCCGACTCCAGTCGAAAAAATCCAGTAGTCAAGCGGCAAATCCTGCGGCAAGACCGGATACCCGGAGTAAAGGCTCCGACCGGTGGCAATCGCCACAATGTCGCCGCGGGCGCGCAACGCTTTCATGACGGAAACAGTGGATTCCGAAATCGGCGCACCACGCCGCAGCAGCGTGCCATCCAGATCACAGACGAGCAAATTGGCCATGCTTTTCCTCCAGTGAATGCCCTTCGCTGATGCCATAGCTCAGGCGACGCGCCCCTCGCCCCTCGTCCCTCGCCCCTCGCCCCTTACGAATGATGAATGATGAATTATGAATTATGAATTATGAAATGCGCCTCAGCATTCAGCATTCAGC